>CAZNRQ010000111.1:0-8482 GCA_964574845.1 uncultured Bacteroidales bacterium | reverse complement strand
ATCAGTTTTTTCGTTTTTAAATAAATATTCAATTCTTACGCATATCTATTTTCAATGAAAGCACTATATTTCAAAAAGCTTGATGCATTAAGGTTCATCGCATTTTTTCTTGTTTTCTGGCACCACGGATTTTCTAATTCATTTAGTTCCGTGACATGGTTAGACAAATCCTATATCGAATCTATAACCCTTACGGGTGGAATAGGGGTACATATCTTTTTTGTCATCAGTGGTTTTTTAATTACCTTTCTGCTTCTAAAAGAATTTGAAAAAGTCGGCAAGATTAGCATAAAGAACTTCTATATCCGAAGAATCTTGCGAATATGGCCATTATACTATATCGTTTTATTAGGGGGAATGTTTTTCCTTCCGCAGATGACCCATACTTTTCAATTTTGCGGCAGCGTATGGAAGAATCTTCTTTTCCTGAACAACTATGATATGGTTACTTCTTGTCACGCGCCAAATGTAGGCATTGCATGGAGCGTGGCAATTGAAGAACAATTCTACTTATTTTGGCCTATCGTTTTTGCACTTTTAATTAGAAATCAAAAGTTATTGTTCACTGTATGCCTTTTAATATTTATTGCAAGTTCCACCTTTATCCTTGTCAATCCAACAGAATCATATTACCATACTTTGGGAAACCTGAATTACCTGATGACCGGATGCATGGGCGCTATTGTTTTCAACCGGTTTAAAAAAGAAATTTCAGAAAGTATCCTCATGAAAAATTACACACTATCTGTTGCGGTATTTCTGATGCTGGTATTAGTGCTGTATAAACCATGGGGCGATGATGTACTACTACTTCCATTTTTATACTTGTATCTTGTACTGTTTCTTGTTTCTAAAAGTGGCGAAACGGAAAAAAAATCTGTCTTATCTTGGCTTGGGAAATACACGTATGGGATGTACATGTATCATCCAATATTTATTATTTTGGTAAAAATAGTCTTCGATAAGTTCGCTCTTGATTATCTAGCAAGCGGAGCAATCAATGCCGTTGTCGCAATCATAGCCTTAGCATCTACTATTGGTTTTTCTATCCTATCATATGAATTGATGGAAAAGAAATTTTTGAAATTAAAAGGAAATTTATCACAAATTAAAACGAGGATATAGCAATAGTATCATTTTCTTTAATCAGTTAATTGAATCGCTTGCACGGACTACTGTTAACGCAATAAATCCCGTCTGTGACAAACTATTTATACTACAAAGGCCTTAGTAAAAATGACAAACAAGCAGAAATGCGTATGTTGTATTCCTAAATCCTATTATACATTCATAGTAAGTTAGAATTGTATTTTACAATCTAGGCACATTTGTGTTCCCGTTTTCTTTACAAATAGCATCATTTTTTCAAATTAACTATAAAATCTCCAATTTAAAAAGGAATATGTGTAACAAGGCTTTGTCTCGCGCCAATTGTATCCACCTTTGCTATTTGTCCGAAATTTTGTTTCTTTGTACTGTAATGCCTGTATATCGGTAGTGGCGGCGTAAATGTTCAGCTAAAGACTTGTTACATCATGGAAGAATATTACTATAAAAAATTAGACAGTGAGAACATCAAAGACCTTGTTCCGATATATAAATTAGCGTTCAATAAAGAGGTAAGTGAAGAATACCTGATAAAAAAAAATAGTACTGAAGCCTTTGGATTGAGTTTTACGGGGTTCATTGCATATCATATACAGACAAACGAAGCAGCAGCATTTTATGGTGTTTTCCCTTGTTTAATTAAATACGAAGATCAGATAATAAGAGCGGCACAGTCGGGCGACACCATGACCCACCCAAAACATCAGGGAAAAGGTTTATTTATCAAGCTCGCAAAAATGACCTATGATTACGTCAAAGAAAATGGAGTACAATGTGTTTTTGGGTTTCCAAACAAAAACTCATATCCGGGATTTGTGCGTAAGCTGGACTGGGAACATATTGAAGACATGCAGGCATGGCTGGTTAGGGTAAAGTGTCTGTCCTGGGCTCGATGCAAAAAAATGTTCCACTTGCCCGATTCATTGTTCTGGCTCAATACGAGGTTCGTCCTTGCTTTGTGCAAAAAAGGCAAGGTGCCCTTCCAAAATTCTGTCATCAGCGAAGATATTGCCGGGATTGAACGTAATGCTGATTTTTTCAAGTATAAGACGTATGAAAAGAACTATGTTATCAGTGTTAAAGGCAAATCTGTGTGGATAAAACCTGACACTTCCTTTTTTAAAATTGGAGATATGGAACATTGCACTGAAAGAGAGTTCCGTGCTATTGTTCGTCGTTTGAAAATACTTGCCTTTTTTATGGGGCTGCCCTATTTACGATACCACTGCAGCCCGGGAACTTATTTTGAGAAAATGTTTGCCGAACACGGACGCAAACACGATGCAACTTTCCCCGTTGGGTGGGTCAATTTTAATAGTCCGTTTAAGCTGGAACAGCTGAAATTCACAATGTGCGATAATGATACATTTTAAAAAACACAGCGCGGAAATTTATTAAGACGATGATGAATTCAACGATACAACAGCTTAAACTTGGTTTTTTTGTTAAAACAAAGGGTGCTTTTTCAAAACCCTTGTACTCCGGACTGGGGCATATATTATGTTTTCACAGAGTATTACCAGACAGTGGAAGTCAGCGCATCACGGCAAACTCAGGCATGGAAATCAGTCCTGAAAAACTCGAATGGATCATCCGTTATTTTACCGTTGCCGGCTACGAGGTAATATCATTAGACACGCTTGCCGAAATTTTATCGGGTGCAATCAAACCTGAGAAGAAATTCATCGTACTCACCTTTGATGATGGGTATATTGACAATTATACTTACGCTTATCCGCTGCTTAAGAGCCTTAATGTTCCGTTCACAATATTTGTTGCAACCGACTATCCTGCAAAAAATGCTGTTATGTGGTGGTACTTTCTGGAGAATTATATTCTGGAAAATGAAAAGGTGACATGGGTAGACGAGAATTCCCATGATGTTGATTATACAGCCACCACTATTGACGAAAAAGAAAAATTATTTCTGAAGCTCAGGATGCAGTTTATAAATCGGAAAACAGAAGATATTACAAAACTCCTTAATCAGGTGATGGGGATATCAAGTGATGATATACGGGAATTTTGCGGCGCAAACGCAATGAGTGCGGCTCAGATTAAAGAACTTTCAGATGATTCTCTGGTAACCATCGGTGCTCACACCATCAGTCACCGACCACTGAGCAAACTTTCAGATGATGATGCGTATTTTGAAATTTCTGTTTCCAAACAAATTCTTGAAGGAATTACAGGAAAGGCAATTGTTCATTTTGCTTATCCTTTTGGTTCACCCAATGAATATGGCTTTAGGGAAATGACGTTCGCCGAAAAAGCAGGGTATAAAACCTCGGTCACACTGCAGCAAGGCAATATTTTCAAGGGCCATGAAATGCACTTGCATCGACTGTCACGTATTCCGCTCGGGGAAAAAGCGAATAAAGAAACTCTTGACAATATTTGTAACGGAATAAGACACTATAGTTTCAACGGCAGTACTAAAATTATATAATGGCACATGAGTGAAATTGACATTTCCATAGTATTAGTAAATTATAAAACAACAGAACTTACGGATAATTGCCTTCGTTCTATTTATGAGTTTACCCGTGATTTAACCTTTGAGATTATAATAATTGATAACTACTCCTGTGATGACGCTGAAGTTGTTTTAAGAGCAAAATATCCCTCATTGGTATGGCTCAATATGTCTGAAAATTTAGGCACTTCAAAAGCCTGGAATGTTGGAATAAAAGCGGCAAAGGGGAAATATATAGTGCTTCTAAACTCTGATACCGAGTTTGTTGATAATGCAATTTCCAAACTATTGGCGAAGTATATTGCCTTTGAAAAAAACTCAAAAATAGGGCTGTTAGCCTGTCAGATAAAAGGGTATGACGACATTATTCAATACAACTCAAATCTTCGATTTCATACAATAAAAAAATACATCTACGCTAATTCTTTATATATCTGGCTTTTTGGTGAGAGGGGAAAAATTCTTTCTGAAACACGGCTAAAACAGCATCTTGCCGATCATAAAACCCTATGGATCGGACTTGTTATCGGTATCATCCGTCGTGATATTTTTGAAAACGATTCAATGTATTTTGAAGAAGATTTGTTTATGTATTCAGAAGATGTGGAATGGTGCTACAGATTAATTAAAAAAGGATATAGAAATTATTTTTCTTGTACGCCGACAATTCTGCATGTAAATTCTGGCAGTGCATCGTCCTCTGCCTGGAAAAATGGTCAGGTGCTCGTTTCGGAATGGATTTATTTTATTAAAATTAAAGGAAAGCTGTATTTACTTGCAAGTATTGGCGTACTGTTGCTGAATCATTTGTTTGACAGCATGTTTTACTTAAAACAAAAAATAACCGGACGAATTACAGAAGGAGATAAAGCATCCAAGGCCTGGCGCAGCTTTGTGAACGATGCATTAAAACGATATTTTTGGAAGATATTATTTCAATACAGAAAAAAGACCTCCTCAGCAAAGACATTCTTAAAATATGATGTTAAAAAAGTTTCGTGAAAAACGATATATAGCCAAACATTTTAAGGTTGCAGTTCCAAAACTTGAACTAACGATTACCCGTATTCGTAATAGTTCTGACATACTGGTGATTGTGCCGACAACCACCGGTGGCAACTGGTATGGTGTGAATGTAGCAACAAAAAATTTGTTCCCGAATTCAATATTTGAAATACCCCAGTATTATTCAAATTGTATTTATTCGTCCGTAGAATTGGGACAGATTTGTAAAACAATTTCAACCCATCAATTCAAAAAAATAATTTTTAGTGGGTTTCCTCTGTATTTTTCCAAAATTATCAGTGAATTGAATGCTCAGACTGCTGGTAGTTGTGATATTTCAATTATCGACCACGGCTCTTTTTCAGAGTATTTCGGTAAGAATGATTTGTTTATAAGGATGAAGGAATACGAGAACCTTCATCGGAACAGCTGTATTCATAAAATTGGCTTTTTAAAGCATGGTATTGCTGAATTTATCAGTAAAAGATATGACATTCCATCAATGGAATTATTAAATAAAACAACACTGGCCGGCAGGGAGATTCCTGCGAACGGTAATCAGAAAAAGATTCATATCGGTGTTTTTGGAAATCACTCGTTCAACAAAAATGTTTTCAACCAGGCAATGGCCGGATTACTTATAAAAGATGCAGTAATTCATGTATTAAATTACAGCAATATTTTTGATAATTTTGATGAACGAATTATCGTTCATCCATTCTTTTCAGACAGGGAAAAGTTTTTTGAACTGATGGGCAGGATGTCGGTAAATATGCATTTATCGTTCAGTGAAGCTTATCCCCAGCTGGTTGTAGAAAGCATGGCACTCGGCGTTCCCTGTTTGAGTACACGGAACAATGGTATTTTTGAGTACGATGATTTTCTCGAAGAGAGATTGATTGTTCAGCAGTATGATAATCCTGTTGCAATAGCTGAAAAGATTGAAAGTGTGCTGAAGGAAAGGGATGCGATAAGCCTTAAATGCCGGGATTATACCCAAAAACTGAACCAAATTGCTGATGATAAACTAAAAATATTCATTAGTTAACCGCCAGTTCATCTCTTTGGTATACAAAAACCTATAAAAATGAAAGCATTATTTTCGTTTAAAATATAAGCACATGGAAAGAGTTCATTGCTCCGGATTGTACGGTCTTTCTTTTTTTTACGAAGTTTCATCTTTATACTACTGCTTAAATCAGGATTTATACCTGAAGCAATTAGCTAAGAGCAAACTCGAATACAAATGAATAAAAATAGAACTCGCATACTTCACGTAATACCGACACTCCGTAAAGGAGGCGCTGAACGCATTGTATTGGATATCTGTAATGAATTGTCGCGACACACAAGTGTTGAAGTCAGGCTGTTAACATTCATCGATGAGAACGAATATTCACAGGTTAGTAAAAATTTTAGACACGATGTGGTGCCCGCCTCTGTAAGCCCTTCTCTTTCTGGAAAAACGCGTGTGAACATTAGTCGGCTCAATGAATATATACAGGGATATAAGCCGGATATCATTCACTCTCACCTGTTTGAGGCCGATCTGGTTACACGTTGGGAGCCATTGCCGGGAATATGTTATTTTTCCCACGCGCATTGCAATACTCCGGAAATATTAAAAACCAGACCGGGCAATATCTTTTCAAAAAAAACATTGATTGCGAAATATGTTTATTCATTAATCAATAAAAAATACAAGCAGAGCAATAACTATTTCATTACTATTTCGCATGATAGCGATGACTATTATAGGATGAATCTGCCCGATTTTAATTCCCGAATTTTTTATTTGCCAAATGCAATTAATGTTTCTTCTTTTGATCAGGGAGAAGCAAGGAAAATAGATAAACTGAAGCTATTGCGAATGATTTCAGTTGGGAGTATCAATGAAAGGAAAAATCAGCTATTTCAGGTTGAAATTGCAAGTGAATTAAAGAAACGCGGAGTAAAATTCCATTTGGATATTCTGGGCAACGGGTCGATGTTTGATACCGTGAAAAAGAAAATTGAAGAGGGTAATCTGGGAAATGAAATATCTTTACTGGGAAATAGAGACGATGTGAATGAACAATTATTGGCGCACGACATTTTTTTGCATACTGCCGTATATGAGCCGTTTGGACTGGTAATTCTAGAGGCAATGGCAGCAGGCTTACCGGTTGTGTGTCTTGATGGAAAAGGGAACCGTGAAATAATGAACAATGGCTGCAATGGATTTATTCTTTCCTCTCAGGATTATTGCAATTTTGCAGAAAAAATAACTGAGATAATTGACGGTCAGGACCTTTATTCTCGAATGAGTCACAATGCAAGACTCACAGCACGTTCCTACGATATCGGCCCGTATATTGAAAAACTTATCGGGATTTATTCAGACGTAATGAAAAAAACCGGCAATAAGCACTGTTAGCGAAATGGAAAAGTTCCGCAATAATATTGCCAAACACCCTTAAATGAATAATAGCAGATGCGGCCCGGTCAGTAACCGGGGTGAGATAAAACGAAACAATTTGAACGATAACACTGATATGGAAAATAACAAAAGCATTGTCCGTTACCGCAATAAAGTTGAGCACAACCTGTTGTTCAAAATAAAAACCCTGTTGGCCGTAAAACGGGAACTCAATAAAGCCATTTCCTCCATTGACGAAAAAAAACTATCCGCAATCATTCAAAAATATAAGGACTTTGATCCGGCTCCGGGCTATAGTAAATATCTGGATATTAAACCATGGATGCTGGACAATGTATGGCGCGCACATTTGCTTCGGCTAAACCTCAAAAAACCGTCAAAGAATGTGCTTGATATAGGGACGGGTAACGGATATTTTCCCTTTATCTGCAAACAGTTCGGGCATATTGTTCGAACCATCGACATAGGTTTTAATCCCATCTTTAATGAGCTGATTCAATTATTAGAGATACCGCGTATAGAATATGCAGTGAAAGCATTTGAGCCGATTCCGGCATTCGATTTAAAGTTTGATATTGTGACTGCGTTTCATATTTATTTCAATGGACATCGAACACAAAATTTATGGACATGGAATGAATGGGAGTTTTTCTTTAAGGATTTAAAAACAAATCATTGTAATCCGGATGCAGAAGTTTTCCTGATTTTAAACAGAGAGCACGATACTAAACGCTCCTACACCCCCGAATTAAAAGAATATTTTCTTTCAAAAGGAGCGGAGATTGATGAAGACCGCGTGTTTTTCTCAAACCTGAATGCATTTTAATTGTATTGGCATCACAGGGATTTGTAACTGATTTAATAAATTACGGATAGAGTCGTGTGCTAACACTTTTTAATTACAGATGAATATACTTTATATTGCCTCTCCTAATAGTGTACACGACCTGAAATGGATAAGCTGGTTTAGTAACAACCCTGACAATACTGTGTATTTGTTGAGCGAAGTGCAGAATTGGAAAAACACGAATGACAACTTGCTGAGTTTTATTAAAGAAAACAAGATTAATAGTTGCGATCCTATCCCCGCATTCTCTTTTCTAAAGCCATTTGAGAAAAAACAAACGATTCGCAATCTTAGAAATTTCTGTGCAGATAAAAAAATTGATATTGTTCATGCCTTATTTGCCACACCTAATGCAATGTGGGCGTATCATTGCGGTGTGAAATACATTATTACCACCCGTGGTTCGGATGTTATGCAAGTGCTTCCTGAAATGAAAGCCCCACCATTTAAATTGGGATATCTTAAATTACTTTTTGGTCTCTATAAAAAGGTGTTTAAAAATGCAATATTTATTACGTCAACGTCATTAAAGCAAAAAGAATCGGTGAGGTCGCTTTTCGGACGAAGCGATTCGAAAATTATTCGCACAGGAATAGATGTTCAGGCAATAGCAGATATCATAAACCGA
>CAZNRQ010000110.1:0-8490 GCA_964574845.1 uncultured Bacteroidales bacterium | reverse complement strand
AACCTGACCAATGTGGATGAATTGTTTCAGAAACTGATTTCGCTGGGACAGCATCCAATCGAAACTTCCGATACAATTACCGTCATGGAAAAGATCGGTCATTTTCTCGATATTGAAAATGAAAATCTTTATCAGCTTTTCAAGGCTCAAGGATTTTCGAAGCAGGATATTTCTTCTCTTATTGCCAAAGAATTGAACATACAGCGAATTTTGAACAAAGCCGCTAAAGACTGGGATGGGGGATATGTGTTGGCCGGAATGTTTGGTCATGGCGATGCATTCATTATGCGTGATCCTTCGGGAATAAGACCCGCCTTCTATTATGCCGATGATGAGGTAGTAGTGGCAGCATCTGAGCGTCCTGTGATTATGACTGCATTCAATGTCCAGATCGACGAAATAAAGGAAATACTTCCCGGCAATGCCTTGATAGTAAAGAAGGATGGTTCTGTAAGCATGAACCAATTCCGCGAACCTAAGACCAGACAATCCTGTTCTTTCGAGCGAATTTATTTTTCCAGAGGTACTGATAAGGATATCTATCTCGAACGCAAAAAACTTGGCAAGTATATCACTTTACCTATTCTCAAAGCAATTGATTATGATATTGAGAATACCGTGTTCTCTTATATTCCAAATACCGCGTCGGTGGCCTGTTATGGAATGATAGAGGCCCTTGATGAATTTTGCAACAAAGTAAAAAAAGATAAAATTCTGGCGGCCGGAAATTCACTTACTTCAGAGGAGCTTGATAAAATATTAGCTTTCAAACCCCGTTTCGAGAAAGTTGCTGTAAAGGATATGAAGCTTCGTACCTTTATTACTCAGGATAATGAACGTGATGACTTGGTAGCGCATGTTTATGATGTGACTTACGGGATTGTCAGGGATGGAATTGATACTATTGTAGTAATTGATGATTCTATCGTTAGGGGAACCACTTTAAAACAAAGTATCATTAGAATTCTGGATCGATTACATCCCAAACGCATCATTATTGCTTCCAGCGCCCCTCAGATACGTTATCCGGATTGTTATGGTATCGATATGGCAAAACTCAACGATTTCGTTGCATTTAGGGCCGCAATCGAATTACTTCGCGAAACCGGACAGGAAAAAATAATTAATCAGGTATATAATAAGTGCAAGGAGCAGCAATGTTTTCCAAAAGAGCAGATCGTGAATTATGTGAAAGAAATTTATGCTCCTTTTACAGACGAACAGATATCGGAAAAAATATCTATGATGTTAATTCCCGAAGGCATTCATGCTGAGGTAAAAATCGTCTATCAAACTATCACTGACCTGCATGCAGCTTGTCCCAATCATACCGGTACCTGGTATTTTACGGGAGATTACCCAACCCCGGGCGGAAATAAAGTAGTTACCCGTTCGTTTATCAATTATATTGAAGGAAAAAACGAAAGAGCGTATTAGGGAACTTCACATGTTGACGATTTTGTTTGTTTGTTTTAGCCAATTTCCTTTTCTATCTACAAAAATTTCTGAGTGCAATCCGACGCATGGAATTGCGTCCATAAAAATTATGAGTGCAATCTGACGTGTGGAATTGCGTCCATAAAAATTATGAGTGCAATCTGACGCGTGGAATTGCATCCATAAAAATTATGAGTGCAATCTGACGCGTGGCATTGTGTCAAAACAAGATTTTTGATAAACAAACGACTATATTTTGATGACGAAAAAAATCTGTGTGATTTTCGGCATTAAAATTTTGAAGTATTTCCGCGGAAATTATCAGTTTTTTCCAAAAAACTTGGCACCTTTTGGGTTAAATATGTAATATTAGTCACAAAGTGGCACAAAGGCAAACACAGAGCCTCACACAAAATTTTAGATTATCCAAAATACAATTTGGGGCAATTTGGTGCCTTGGTGCTTTGGTGGCAATATATTTTCCCGCAGATACCGCAGATACTCGCAAATAGAAATCCGGCCAGAAAACATCTGCGTAAATCAGCGAGATCAGCGGGAAAAATGGAGTGCCTGCCAATGTACAGTTATCTCCTTTGAGGTTCGGTTTTTTATCAGGATGCCTAGGTGGCTAAAGGCTCAAATTAATCAATAAACGGATTATTCACCTTCTCAAACCCAATAGTGGTAGTTGGCCCATGACCGGGATAAACCGTAAAAGAGTCATCGAGGGTGAAGAGCTTTGTTTTGATGCTTTTCATCAGCACATTAAAATCACCGGTAGGCAGATCGGTTCGGCCTATACTTCCCTGGAACAATACGTCGCCGGTGATCACCCATTTCTCTTTTTGACAAATATAGCAGACGCTGCCGTCGGCATGTCCCGGGGTGTACACCACTTTAAGCTGGTTGTCGCCCACAGTGATAATGTCGCCTTCAACAACATAATCAGTAGCCTTAATCACCTTGTCCACTTCAAACCCAAAAACAGAACCGTAGCCCACGGAGGCTCGCAGCATATCGGCTCCTTTGTGGTGAATGGAAGCGCCTACACCATATTTTTCCTCCACATGGGTTATGCCCAGAATATGGTCGATGTGGCAATGCGTGATCAATAATTTGATCACGGTAAGGTTGTTTTCCAGAATATAATTGTCGAGTTCTCTTTTTTCGGTATTGGTATAGCAACCTGGATCAATAATAATGCATTCGTTGTCGTCGGAAGAAAGCACATAAGTGTTAACCCCGAAATCGTTAAATTCGAAAGTTTTGATAGTGAACATAAAATATTATTAGAATTGTGGGCAATAGGCAGCTTTCATCTGTCTGAATTGCAGTTTAACGTTTTTAGGATACTTTACATTATAGCCCAGTTTGATGGTTTGCACCTTGCCGGGGTCGATGGTGAAGCTCCAGTCGAGTTGACCGGAAAGCAGGTTATGAACAGCGCCCGACAGTTCGTCGGCCGTTACTTCAATATCCTGGTTGTTGCTTACGGGCAACTGATCCTGTATCTGAATGCTGATGGGCAATGTACGGTTGTTCTTTACTGAAATTTCATAAACGTAAGTTGCCTTACGCTTGCTGCCTATAAGTTGTTTGCTGCTATAATCTTTCAGTCGGTTCCTGTCTATTTGTATGCGGCTGTCGCGGCCCATCGAAATCTGCAGTGTATCTGAAATCTCGTTGGGGTTGATATACGACTGACCCACGTAAGTGCCGTTCATATACACATTGGCATTGCCTTCTACCAGATTCAGTTCTTCCCAGTCGCTGATACAGGCAATCAGGAAAGCGCTTTTCTCAATCACAGGCACGGCAATGTAGCGATAATCGGCTTTCAGAGCTATTTCCTGCACATCCAGAATATAGGGCTGGGCATCGGAAGGCATGGTATATTTGTTTTTTAATTGAAAATCGAAAGCCAGCTCAGGTACACTGATTTGTTTCATCTGCACGGTTTGTTTTTTGACATACCCACCGTATTCGCCTTTTTGTTTATCCTCTGCTTTTGTTACTTCCCAACTATAGCTTTCATTGGAAACGCTCTGGTTAGCGTCGGCATTACTCACCTGGTATTGATATTCGTTTCTCAGATCCACGGCATTCGAAAAATTGCTGTAATCCGAAATATGCCAGGTAGGCAGATCGGGAACCGTAATTGTTTTCAGCGGGTTGGCTGTCGAAAGTGTTACTGCCACATCGTTCCAGTCTATACCGCAGTTGTTGAAAGCCTTGGCTCGATAGTTCAACTCGAGGGGTTTGCTGATATCTTCGCATTTCAGGTCATAATATGGCATCCAGCCGGCATCACTCACCACATAGGATATTTCTATGGAAGATTGCTGAGCTTTTGAAGCAATCAGCAGTACCGATACTTCCGATCTGTCATTATTGTTGGTAAAGGAAAGTTTGTAGAATTTTTCCTGCAATTTGGTAAGTTGTGTGGTATAGGTTTCCGAATCAGTTGACAGTTCGGTAATTCGTTTGTTGATCTCCAACACCCTCGTCTGGAAGAAATCAGCGGCTTTTTGCAGGTCAAGAACATTAACGCCAGTGTTTTGTCCACCCAGCGATTGGTTTTTCAACAACATGTCTTTTTGCACGGTAAGCGCATTGGTCTCGTCTGCTGCAGCACTCAGTTTTTTCGTTATCAGTTTTATGGAATCGTTCACCTGGTTATATTTCAACATTTCGGCTTCTACCGGTGTGGAGGTTATTTTTTGTTTCACTGATAAGACTGTAGTGGCATCGTCTGAAGTGATCCGAATACTCGACGGGTTCATTTTAGCGGAAAAATTCTCGAGCATCAGAATATTGCGACCCACTGTCAGATTAACATTAAGTTTATAGCGTATCTGGGCACCGCTAAGATAAACGATCACGTCATTTACCGGAGGATTCAATTTGATTACATTCTCTTTCTGCCCGTATGCCAGGGTAGTGGTAAGTGAAATAAGAATAACAACAGAAGCTAATAATTTTTTCATAGGAAGGGTGGTTTATGGTTCAAAAATAGGTAAAATTGTCGAGAATAAAAGGACTGGAAAATTTAAAACAATGCCCGTGAATGCAACAATTGAACCAAAAATACCCCGTGATAATTTATTTATTCGCAAATCAGTAAAAAACTTGGCAACTTCTTTGGTTGTGACTCGAAATAATATAATTTTGCCTGATGAAACTCAGTCAAAATCACACATTAAATACTAATTTTTAAAATGGATAAAATACTAATTATTGGAGCCTTGGGTCAGATCGGATCCGAACTTACCCCTGAACTGAGAGCTATTTATGGAAATGATAATGTTATAGCTTCCGATATACAAGATGATTATTCGAACGTGGGCGATCCTTACGTAAAACTGGATGTAACCGATGCTAAGTCTTTTGCCGATATCATTAAGAAGCACGGCATTACCATGGTTATCAATATGGCCGCTATACTTTCAGCCAATGGGGAAGTTAGTCCTATGACTGCCTGGAATATCAACATGAACGGACTTATTAATACCCTCGAAGTTTGTCGCGAACATAATGTACGTCGTGTTCTGGTACCTTCCAGCATTGCTGCTTTCGGTCCCGGAACACCTGTAGATAACACCCCTCAGGAAACGGTTTTGCATCCTTCTACCATGTATGGGATAACCAAAGTTTCCGGCGAATTGCTCTGCGATTATTACGTGCGCAAATATTGTATGGATGTAAGAGGTTTGCGCTATCCCGGTATCATCAGTTATAAAACTCTTCCCGGCGGCGGAACCACGGATTATGCCGTAGCCATATATTATGATGCGGTTAAGTACGGAAAATATACCTGCTTTGTCAGGGAAGATACCCGTTTGCCCATGATGTATATGCCCGATTGTCTCAAAGCTACCATCGACCTTTTGCATGCTGATTTCAGCAAGCTCGTTCATCATTCCGATTTTAATCTGAGCGCCATGAGTTTTTCTGCTGGTGAACTGGCTGCATCTATTCGTAAGTTTATGCCTGATTTTACCATCGAATATGCCCCTGATTTCAGACAAAAAATAGCTGATTCGTGGCCCAACAGCATCGACGATTCCTGTGCACGCAAGGAATGGGGATGGAAACCTGCTTACGATCTGGATGCTATGACAAAGGATATGCTTGAAAAGATTTCGGAAAAACACAAACTCGGATTAATATAATTTTAGGAGGAAAAAATAATGCAAAAAAAGATCAATACTTATCTGGCTGAAGAACTTCAGAAACTTACTGACCAGAAATTATTCAAAACCGAACGTATCATCGAAAGCCCTCAGGGAGCTGAGATCGTAGTAAAAGGTAAAAAATGTCTGAACTTCTGTGCCAACAACTATCTGGGACTTTCTTCTCATCCCGATGTGCTGAAAGCTTCGCACGAAGAGATAGATCGTCGCGGTTACGGATTATCATCGGTTCGTTTTATTTGCGGAACGCAGGATATTCACAAAGAACTGGAGAAAAAGATATCGGAATTTTTAGGAATGGAAGATACCATATTGTTCTCCTCCTGTTTCGATGCCAACGGCGCTGTTTTCGAACCATTGTTAGGAGAAGAAGATGCTATCATTACCGACGCTTTGAACCATGCTTCCATCATCGATGGTATACGTCTGTGCAAAGCACAACGCTGGATATACAAACATGGCGACATGCGCGATGTGGAAGAGATAGATCCTGCCAATGATAAAATGGCAAAGGGTCTTGAGCGCTGCCTGAAAGAAGCCAAAGCTGCCGGTTGTCGTTTTATTATGGTAGCTACCGACGGTTCGTTCTCTATGGATGGAGACATCGCCAAACTGGAACAGATATGCGACCTGGCTGAGAAATATGAAGCTATTGTTATGGTCGACGATAGCCACTCAACTGGTTTCTTAGGCAAAACAGGACGCGGAACTCACGAATATCGTAATGTAATGGGTCGTGTTGATATCATCACCACCACTTTTGGAAAAGCTTTAGGCGGTGCTTCCGGTGGATGTATTTCTTCCAGCAAAGAGATTGTCAACTGGCTGCGCAACAAGGCTCGTCCTTATTTATTCTCAAATACTGTGGCTCCTGCAGTGGTTGGTGCTACTATCAAGGTTATGGACATTCTGATGGCTTCTACTGATCTTCGCGATAAACTGGAACGCAACACCAAATACTTCCGTCAGAAAATGACCGAAGCAGGTTTTGATATCATTCCTGGCGAACATCCCATCGTAGCCATCATGTTTGGTAAATATCCCGATTGCTCGAAACTGGCGGTTGATTTTGCCAATAGAATGCTGGAAGAAGGCATTTACGTTATAGCATTCTCATTCCCTGTGGTTGCCAAAGGCAAGGATAGGATACGTGTACAGGTTTCTGCAGGACATTCGCAGGAACATCTGAATAAAGCCATTGCTGCTTTTACCAAGGTAGGCAAAGAACTGAAGATGATCCAATAATTTCATTAGTGTTAAGGGGAAGGGCAGCTATGGCTGCCCTTTTTTTGTGCTCTATCGATATTAAATCCGCAATGCTAATTACTGGCAGGGTAATTTAAAATACCTTTGCACGAATTAACTTTCATCCCCAATACGAATCATGTTTACTAACCATATCGGAGAATTTGCTGCTTTGTTCACAGCTTGCTGCTGGACAGTGACGGCTCTTGCCTTTGAATCGGCAAGCAATAAGGTTGGTTCCATTGCCGTAAACCTGATCCGCTTGCTGCTGGCCATGGTATTCCTGAGCATTTTCTCCTATTTTATCAGGGGTAAGTTTCTGCCTCTGGATGCCTCGGCTCATACCTGGATGTGGCTTTCCATTTCCGGTTTGGTGGGATTTGTGGTAGGCGATTTTTTTCTTTTTGAATCATTTACTATCGTTGGATCCCGCATCTCCATGCTGATCATGACCTTGGTACCGCCTATAGCTGCCTTAGTAAGTTGGCTGATGCTGGGCGAAACCATGACATTTTTTAATTTTCTGGGCATGTTTCTAACCTTGGGAGGAATTGCCATAGTGATAGTAAATAAAGGTACCGATAAAAAAATGCTGTCGTTCACCCATTCGCTCAGGGGAGTTTTGTTTGCCTTTATTGGAGCCGTGGGGCAAGCCGTAGGACTGGTGTTCAGCAAGGTGGGCATGGGGACTTACAGTGCTTTTGCAGCCACTCAGATCCGTATCATCACTGGGATTATAGGTTTTGCAATGGTAATAACCCTTTGGAAGAAATGGAATAACGTGGGCATTGCTCTGAAGAACCGTCCTGCTTTGAAACGTATAGGATTGGGCTCGGTTTTTGGTCCTTTTCTAGGTGTATCCTTCTCATTATTTGCGGTTCAGCATGCCAATGCGGGAATAGCTTCTACCATAATGGCTATTGTTCCCATTCTTATTATTCCCGCTTCATTACTGTTTTTACATAAGAAAGTAACCCTGAAAGAGGTCATAGGTGCTACCATCAGTGTGGCAGGAGTGGCATTGTTTTTTATATAGAGACCCGGGTCTTTTAATTATCTGTTCAATTCGTTCAGGGCCACCCAGGCCATGAAGCCCATACCTGTCGAAAGACTGTTCTCATCCACGTCGAAATTGGCACTATGCAGATTGAAAATATCATCCGATTCTGGGTCCTTCACGCCCAGACGATAAAAACAGGAGGGAAGGCTATGAGAGAAATAGGCAAAATCCTCAGCAGTCATGCGCAGATCAATGTCTATCACATTTTCTTCACCCAAAAAGTCCACTGCATATTCGCGAATGCGGGCAGTCAGTTTTTCTTCGTTCAGGAGGTAGGGATATCCGCTGTCGATAAATACTTCGCAACTGGCATTGAAAGCTTTGGCAATGTTTTTAGCAATATCCCTGATGTGTTCATGGGCCTCTTTACGCCATTGTTCGTCAACCGTGCGCAAGGTGCCTTCCATGAAAACTTCATCTGGGATCACGTTTGTTTTTCCGTTGCCTACTATCCTGCCAAACGAGAGTACAGTAGGAATGGTCGGGATGGCAATACGGCTGACCACCTGCTGCAATCCTATGATGATGTGAGATGCAATAACGATAGGATCGATG
>CAZNRQ010000109.1:0-8570 GCA_964574845.1 uncultured Bacteroidales bacterium | reverse complement strand
ATCCAGGGCAGCTACCATACTGGTGGGATTGGCATTGTAGGCATCTAAAATGATCAGATTACTTCCTTTCTGAATAAATTGCGACCTGAAGTTCTTAGGCTCATAATTCTCTATGGCTTCTTTAATCAGCAGGTGGTCCACTTCAAAATATTCCCCAATAGCAACAGCACTAAGTATATTTTCAAAATTATACTTGCCTATCAGTTTCGATTCAATAATGGTTTTTTTATTCTCCCAATAGATCTTAACAAAAGGATTGGCAACCAAAAAATTCACATGAATATCGGAGTTCTGATTGGTCCCGTAAGTAAAGTTTCTAAGGGTCCCCACGTGTTCCTTCAGTATACTATTGTTATTATTCAGAAAAACCATGCCGCCTCTGTTTTCAATGCATTTATACAGTTCGGTTTTGGCAGTGATCACATTTTCGTACGATCCGAAGCCCTCCAAATGTGCCTTGCCTATATTGGTGATAAGACCGTAATCAGGTTGCGAAATCTGGCACAGATCGTGAATTTCTCTCATATGATTGGCTCCCATCTCTATTATTGCCATCTCAATATCAGGAGTAATTTCCAGGATGGAAAGAGGCACTCCAATATGATTATTGAGATTTCCCTTAGTAGCATATACCTTAAACTTTTTCGAAAGAACCGCATAAAGCAATTCCTTGGTTGTAGTTTTACCATTACTTCCTGTGATGCCTATTACCGGAATATTAAATTTTGACCGGTGATGTTTAGCTAACTCCTGCAAACAAACCAGTGTATCTTCAACCAAAATGGTTCTCTCGCCCGAAACGTACTCGGCTTCATCAATGATAGCATAAGCGGCTCCGTTTTCAAGGGCTTTGGCAGCGAACTTATTCCCGTTGAAGCTGGGTCCTTTAAGGCAGAAGAATATACAACCTGGGACTATGGTGCGGGTATCGGTGCAAATTAAGGGATGCTTTTCGAACAGGCTGTATAATTTGGTTATTTCCATCATTCAATTTTTAGTTTAATAAAAAACCCCAATTACAAAAGTAACCGGGGTTTTTCGAAAATGAAAATATTTTTATTAAAAATTACCAACAGGACTTCCCACGCGTGTCATAGCACATCTGAAACCGATAAATTCTGTTGAGAGATTCTCATCAAGGAACTTTCTGTTACCGGGACTCATCCAGTATTGTCTGTCTTTCCATGAACCGCCTTTATAAACGCGGGCTTTGTCATTGATCATAGAAGTGCTACCATAATCGTACATTCTAACATTGGCATTCTCGTTGGTGCCATTATCATCTGTCGTGGGATTCCAGTCATCACCTTGAATAAGGTTAGAGGTATAATCACCATCCAGATAGCTTCTATTGTCAGCCTGACGATAATTTCTACGGTCTTTGCTTTCTGCTACAGTTACATCTCTCATTTTAATTCTGCCCAAACTGTCTTTATCTTCCAAAACACCATCAGCATCGCGCATTTGAGTTTGAAACTGTGTACCTCTGAATGGTCTGAAATCTGTAACATCTTCGAATGAAAGAGGACGATAAACATCCATTACCCATTCTGCAACATTGCCGGCCATACAATATAATCCATAGTCATTTGGCCAATAAGAATAAACAGGAGCAGTAATATCTGCAGCATCGTTCAGGTTTCCGGCAACCCCCATATTATCACCGCGACCACGTTTGTAGTTGGCAACAAATTCTCCGAGGTTGTTGGTGCGGTCGTTACGTGCAATATGACCATTCCATGGATAAATTCTGCGCTCAAGTATACGCTCATAAATAGTATTTCCTATCAGACCCAAAGCAGCAAATTCCCATTCAGCTTCGGTTGGTAGACGATATTTCGGCAACAATATACCATCTTCCATGCGTACTTTTCTTGTTCCGGAACCATTGGGGTCCATATCGTAGAGGTCGTTTTTTACCATACCTTCATACTGACCGGCAAGATAAGCATCGGTGTTGAAATTTTCTTCATTCTGCTGATTTGGATCCATTTTAAGAATTCCTTCGCGGATAAGAATGTATTCATTAACACGGTCAGTTCTCCAGTTACAATAATCCGAAGCCTGTACCCAGCTAACACCCACAACAGGATAATCGCGGTAGGCAGGATGACGTAAATAATAATCCACATAAGGCTCATTATAGGCCAAACGATCGCGCCAAACCAGAGTGTCAGGCAGGCGTTTCTGAAGTACTTCAGGATAATCAACACTGAAAACTCGTCTGGTCCAATAAAGGAATTCACAATAATCAAGATTACGGACTTCGGTCTGGTCCATATAGAAAGAAGAAACAGTAACCCTGCGTGCGATATTGTCCCAATCATACAATACATCCTGTTCGGTCCGTCCCATCATAAAAGTACCGCCTTCGATCAAAACCAAACCGGGGCCGGTTTCCTGTTCCTCATAAGGAACAACTTCAAACCCGCCATTCTTAGGATTAT
The DNA here is from genome assembly GCA_964574845.1 of uncultured Bacteroidales bacterium. GTDB lineage: Bacteria > Bacteroidota > Bacteroidia > Bacteroidales > CAIWKO01 > CAIWKO01. The sequence continues at coordinate 6,123 of CAZNRQ010000109.1, read as the reverse complement.
TGTACTCCCAACCTGTTGTCGAAGAGACATCCTTCTTGCATGAAGTCAGAATTAATGATGCAGTCGCAACAACTGCCATAAAACTGAAAATTCTTTTTGTGTACATAGTGTGTGTTTTATTTTTACTAATAACTAAAATTGTGGACAATTTATTGCCCTGACACGTTTATTTGGTGGTTTGCAATTAAATTGTAATGCAAAAGAAACTTCGTGTGCACCACCCGTAGCGTTTGTAAGCTTTGATATTGTAAGGTCGTAGCTGTATCCGATTTTAAACATACTTGCCTGAACTCCCACCATAAAAACTATAGCATCTGCATTTTTAAAATTCTGTCTGAACCAAAGTCCTCCAACGAAAGGATATCTGTTAAAATACAATCCATAGTTGATTTCCTGAAAATTGGCCTGCTGCATGAATAAAATATTCGGTGATAAAGTGGGTATATGGTCATTACTTCTCCGTCTGACTTTTTTAACCAGATTTATGATTCCACCGGCATGAACTGTGTATCTGCGAGGCATTCTGCTCTTCGATATAAATCCTTCATCCGGTTGTGTTAAATGGTGAACCGCAAAACCGACAAAATATTTTTCGCCATAACCTAATATACCTGCTGCAAAATCTACGTTTGCTTTTGTCAATCTTGAGGGAGGCAATTCATTGGTGTTGTAAACAAAACCATGTCTTTTATCAATCTGATCTCCGAAGGTTAACTTCTGCCAGTCTAATTTTTTCTGAAAATAAGTTGCTTGCAATGCAAGTTTCATAGAAAAAGAACGATTCACTTCCAGACGGAATGAATACATGAATGAAGCTGTTGTAGTGTTAAGGATTCCCTGACCCGCGCGATCTGTATTTAACAACACGCCAATACCACCAGATAATTTATCAATATGCTGATCGTAGGAGGCATTGTAGGTAACATAGGTTCCGGACAATGATGGCCATTGATCACGAAAGTTGAGGATAACTCTGGGACAAAGTGTAGTGCCTGCGAATGCAGGATTTAAGTACAGGGGATTAGCATAAAACTGTGAAAAATGCGGATCCTGTGCAAAACCAACACCGGTTGTCACTAAGATAAATAATACAATCGTGTATAACTTTTTCATGTCAAATAGTTTTAGTTAAAAACATAATAACGAAAAAAGAAACCTGCATATTGGTTAATTTCAAAAATAATTTTATTTTTCTACCAAACAATAATTATAGCAGTGTTGCGTTACTAACATTTTAACAAGCAAAAATAACATTTTTTTAGTTCCCCAATGCGAATTAGATTTATTTTTTACTTTTTTACTCTAAAACCAATCAGAAGGTTTCACCGCGCTCAAGTTCTTTTAAGAATTAGGTAACGATAAATTTGGTAATTTTGTACATTAGAACACATATTTTTTATTTTCGATAATGAGAAAAATTAGTTTGCTTCTGCTTTTATTGTTTATTGTTAAGCTGTTAGCTGCTCAAGAAACAAAGACGAAAAACAATCAACACTTTGCGATTCAATGGCAACCGCCTCAGTCTATTGTTGTAGGTGATTTAAATAAAGTGTTCTACTTAAGTTTTGAGGGTGCTGTGTATGATGTTGAATCTAATGTACCTAAATTCTATGCTAACCTTGATGTTGTAAAATCAAATTTGGCTCCCCAAACTGAAATAATTAATACACTTTGGGAAGAAATCCCTTCATCGGAATCAGTGTTATTAACTAATAGCGAATCATTAATTCCTCCTGATATCCAACTCGCTGAAAAAGTGGTTTATGAAAATAAGAAACCATTGTTGTCCATCAAGTTTATCCCTATAAGGAAAAACTCCATGACCGGAAAATTTGAACGATTGAGGCAATTTGAAATTAAATATACCTATTCCAAGAACGGGCAATTAAAAATCCCTGTAAAATCACATCTTTTTGCTGCAAACTCTGTACTCAAGAATGGTGATTGGTATAAGTTTGATATTTATCAATCAGGTATACATGTTATTACTTATAATGATCTGTTGACATTAGGACTTGATCCCACCACCATCGACCCGAGGAATATAAGAATATATGGTAACGGTGGAATGATGCTGCCTGAGAATAATGCAGCATTTATGAATGATGATTTGGTTGAAAATGCAATATTTGTCAGTGGCGAAAACGATGGTTCGTTCAATAACGGCGACTACATTCTGTTTTATGCAAAAGGACCAAACTACTGGATAGCTGATACTGCGAATAAGGTATACAAGCATCAGAAAAATAAGTATTCAGAATCATCGACATATTTTATTACTGCTAGCCTGGGAAGTGGCAAACGAATTCAAACCGTAAGCAGTTTGCCTCAATCTGCTGATTATACTGTTTCGGAATTCGATGATTTTGCGTTTCACGAACTGGATTCATTGAATTTGATTAAGTCTGGCAGAGAATTTTATGGTGAAGTGTTCGATGTTAACACTTCTTATACTTTCCCCTTTAGTTTTCCTAATGTAGTTCCATCTTCCATTATGAAACTTAAGACCAATTTGCTGGCCCGATCAGTAGGGTATCCCACTTATTATAGAGTTTTCGCAAATTCAACAACTGTAATAAATAATGTAACTATAGGGGCATGTTCGTCAAGTTATACCGGAATATATGCCAATCAGGGCTTGGGCGAAGCAAGCATAAGTCCTAATAATAATGTAAATGTCAGGATAGATTATTACAAAGGGGCCAATGCTTCTGCCAAGGGATGGCTCGATTATGTTGAATTAAATGCTCACAGGTATCTTTCGTTTGTGGCGGGTCAGATGCCATTTCGAAATATGAGTAGTATTGGCAAAGGTGTTTCTGAATTTGTTGTTGGAAATACCAATAGCGATGTTACTATTTGGAACGTGACCAATTTTCTGGAACCTCAAAGAATAGAAGTGGTTCAAAACGGAAGTAATGCACAATTCAGGATTAGAACCGACTCTCTTTTAGAGTTTGTTGCGTTTGATGGGGCTTCATTTTATTCCATCACCCCAATAGGAAAGATATCTAACCAGAACTTACATGGCTTACCCCAAACAGATATGGTCATTGTGTCGTATCCCGACTTTTTGGGCGAGGCGGAGCGCATTGCTGATTTGCACAGAACGAAAGATCATTTTTCTGTTTTGGTTACCACACCTCAGGAGATTTTTAATGAATTTTCATCAGGAAATCAGGATGTAACGGCTATCAAGAATTTCATGAAGATGTTTTATGATCGTGCTGGTGGCGATGTTACCAGACAACCCAAATTCTTATTGATGTTTGGCGATGCTTCCTACGATTGTTTGAATCGTTTGCCCGATAATACCAATTTTGTTCCCATGTATCAGACTCAAGAATCGCTTGACCCAACTTCTTCGTTTGCAACGGACGATTATTTCGCTTTTCTGGATGATTTTGATGAAGGTGCTTTCGGTAATTTATTGGATCTTTCGGTGGGCCGATTGGCGGTTAAAACCGTTGAAGATGCTCATGCCATTGTGAATAAGATTATCAATTATGGAGCTGACTACGATCTGGTCACTTCTGACGTGGGTTGTGCAGAAAACTTTGGTACCATATCGAATTTCGGGGATTGGAGAAATGTAGTATGTCTGGTTGCGGATGATAATGATGGCGGTGAAAACTTTTTGGGCGAGTCCGAGAGTATTGCAAAATTTATTGATACCGTTTATCAGAACTACAACATCGACAAGATATATCTCGATGCCTTTCCTCAGGTTTCGACACCCGGAGGGCAGAGATCGCAGGAATGTACGGATGCTATTAATAACCGTGTGGAAAAAGGTGCTTTGATCGTAAATTATATTGGCCACGGTGGCGAAACCGGCTGGGCTCATGAAGAAATACTTGCCGTTTCGGATATCAATAACTGGACAAATAAATACAATACCCCATTATTTATTACAGCAACCTGCGAATTCAGCCGGTGTGACGACCCGGAAAGGATATCTGCAGGGGAATATGTTTTGATCAATCCTCACGGAGGGGGGGTAGGCTTGTTCACCACTTCGCGATTGGCTTTTTCGGGATCGAATGCACAATTGAACCTGGCATTCTTTAGAAATGTATTTGAGGAAACCTCAGGCAATTTCCATTATCTGGGTGATGTGGTTAAGATTTCGAAGAATTCTATGGGCTGCCAAAGCGCGATAAGCAATTTCCTTTTGCTGGGCGATCCTGCTTTGAAATTGGCTTTCCCCAAACTGGATGTTATTACTAATAGTATAAATAATCAGCCTTTGGCTGGCCTGGCCGACACTATGAAGGCGCTGCAGAAAATTACCATCAAAGGATATATAGCCGATTATGCAGGGATAAAGCAAACCGATTATAACGGTACGGTTATTCCTATCGTTTTTGATAAAGCTGTTACTTATTCTACCCTGGGAAGTGATGGCGCTCCCCAGCAATTTAATGCGCAGAAAAATATAGTCTATAAAGGAAAAGTAAGCGTCAACAATGGCGATTTTTCCTACACTTTTGTGGTGCCCAAAGACATTGTTTATAAATATGGGAAAGGGAAGCTGAGTTATTATTCGAAAAACGGGTCGACAGATGCCAGCGGTTATTACAGGAATTTTATCATTGGAGGAAATAATAACAGCCAGATCACTGATAATTTGGGCCCCGAAATCAAATTGTTTATGAATGATACCAAGTTTGTTTCGGGAGGCATTACTTCGAAGAATCCGGTTTTGCTGGCACAACTCAGCGATTCGGCGGGTGTGAATACCGTGGGCAACGGCATTGGACATGATGTGGCCGCGGTGATGGATAACAATACGGAAAGAACTTACGTGCTCAACGATTATTATGAATCGGAACTGAACACTTACCAACGCGGTACTATCAAATTCCCTTTTAAAAATCTGGAGGTGGGCTCGCATAATTTACGCCTCAAGGCATGGGATGTTTATAACAATTCGTCCGAAGCTTCCATCGATTTTGTGGTAGCCGAGAGTGCCCAACTGGCCCTGAGCCATGTGTTGAACTATCCAAATCCATTTACGACCTATACCGAATTTTGGTTCGAACATAATCAGCCTTGCTGCGGTCTGGATGTGCAGGTGCAGATTTTTACCATCACCGGAAAATTGATCAAAACTATTATTTCGCATGTTGAAACCGATGGCTTCCGTGCCGATCCCATTCCCTGGGATGGTCGCGACGATTTTGGCGATAGAATTGGCAAAGGAGTTTATATCTATAAGCTCAGGGTGAAAAGCAATACGGGCCTGTATGCCGATAAAACCGAAAAACTGGTGATACTAAAGTAGGCGTTTATTCCTTAGTAAAGTGACAGGTTTGATAAACAGAATTAGTTCGCGGCCTCTATTATCCGATCTTTTGAAGGTGGCGGCGGTGCTTTTGCTTTGTTTGCCTTTGTTGTTTATCAATATACGCAACGACATAGATTGGGGCGACGATAACGCGCATTACTTGTTGCAGGCCGAATATATAGCTCATGGAATTCCGCAAACGCAGACACATTATATTTACAATGCCGATTGTCCGGTGTTGGGGCCGCCTGCCTATCCGGTAGGGTTTCCTTTGATATTGGCGGGAGTTTTTCATCTGAAAGGCTTAAATTTTCATGCTTTCGGTCTGCTGATGAGTATGATCTTGATGGTGTTCTGCCTTCTGTTGGTTGTCTATTATAAAGGTAAACACCGATACCTGACTTCGGTTTTTCTTATTCTTATCATGGTGTATAACCCATGGACCTTGGGTTTCAAATCGGAGATCATGTCCGACATACCTTTCGCAGCGATTTTATTGCTGATGACTATTATTTATTCGCAATATAAAAACATTGGGTCGTGGATAGTGGTTGGCTTGTTGGCCGGATTTCTGATCTCGGTAAGGACCATTGGATTTGTTTTCCCCCTGGCAATCATGGCCGAAACTGTCAGAAATGTTGTGCTTTCCTTTATCCGTAAGGAAAAAAGCATGAAACCGACGCTGAAGCGGGATGCCATAAAATTGTTGCTGATCTTTGTGTTGTCGTTTGGACTTTATTTTTTGCTGAACCGAATCATTTTTCCTATTCCGGCTAATGCTCAAAACGGCTACCTGTCGATATTCGGGCTTAGCGATCTCGATGGCATTCTGC
>CAZNRQ010000108.1:6107-8578 GCA_964574845.1 uncultured Bacteroidales bacterium | reverse complement strand
AAGTATTTCCATCCAACACAAAATCGGTTCCTTTACCATGTTCAGCAAAACCAATGGCTTCAGTGGCCAGGATACCGGCGATGGTAAAACAGTCGTGACATTCAACAGTACCGACCTGATCTTTGGTTATTCCTGCACTCTGAAGTGCAATCTTCACAGCTGCAGCAGTAGTATCCAAAACTGTTGGATCAGCAGGTGGTTTGGTGATATCATTTTCAGTTTGGCCGATTCCTTTTACTTCAATTGCATCTTTTACAGAGATACCGCAACGTTTCAGACCTTCTTCGGAAACAATGGCAATGCCGGAAGCACCGTCAGATACCTTTGAGCAATCGAAGACATTAAGGTTATCAACAAAACCTTTTGGATTCGGAGCCATCATTCCTAATGCTTCCAGATCTTTGGTTGTATTATGAAACTCCTGAGCAGTAGAGCAAAGACGAGCATTTTCCATTGCATTTACAAACCATTTGGCCATAGCTTTACGGGTCTTTTCTTTTCCGAATTTCTCATAATAAACTCCAGCCCTGTCGCTGAATTTTCCGGGAAAGAAATAGGCATGACCATCCTTGCGTTCTTTGGCCCAACCGGCAGCAGCCAATATGTCAGCGCCATAAATTGCCTTTACGGTATTCTGCACTTCTACTCCCAAAACCAAAACCACATCAGCTGTTTCGGCCAAAACCGATTTAATACCTGTAACCAAAGCCAAAGCACCTGTTCCACAAGCGCCTTCTACTCTGATAGCAGGTTTATAACTTAATCCTTCATCAATAAAAGGAAAGAACCCTGCCATGTTGGCCTGTCTGTTGAAACGGGCTCCAATGAAGTTTCCTACCACACACTCGTCTACATTAGCCGCACCACCAATCTGTTTCAGGACTCCCTGACCGGCTTCCTTCAAATATTCTTCCACACCCGGGCGTTCTTTTTTAGGATTGAACTCCTTGCGACCGGTTCCCATGGAAATGGTATTGTAACCGGCAACCATATATATTTTTCTTCTGATCTTTGTCATAGCTGTAATTTTTTAAATTTTAATTCAAATAATCATTAATAGGACCGTAAGCATGGAAGAATCCGGTAAGCAAAACGGTATTTACATCTTTTTCAGCAAAAGCCACCTTGTCAGCCACCAGCTTCAAACCAATAGCTTTTGATTTTTTACCATAGGCTGATGCTAATGTTGCACCCAGATTTGACATGGAATTCAGTTCAGCAAAGTATTGTTTGAATACTTCGTCCTTTTTAGGATCACCGACTACTGCTTTCCATGGTTTTACTGATGCGGGCAAGGCACCAAGAACAGCATCGCATTTGGCAGCAATATCAGCCACAGCAATATATTGTTTGGTTGCGGGATCATAAATACCAACGACGCGGCCTTTTTCGTATTTCAGGAAACCATCCTTCTGAGAACCATCGGAGTTTTGACCACCTTTTACGTTCATATCCATAAACTGATCCAGCAATGGACTGTGAATATCTTCGTCTTTAACGTGAGGTTTCATAACCTTCATGATGTATTGACAAACATCTATTCCTACATAATCGATCAACTGGAAAATTCCCATGGGACGGATCAGATAGTCCTGAGTAACTTTATTGATGCAATAAACTGCCTCAACAAATGGCATTTGTGCCGTAAGTTTCATTGCCTCGCCCATTCCATAAAGAGCATCACGCATGAAATGACCGTTGCCGATAAATCCGGCAAAATCATTGGATGGAACTTCAATTTTCCTCAGACTCTTGATAAACATAGTTGCAAACTCGGGCAATTCAGGATTGGTATTATCGGTCTTGATGACCTCAACCAGTTTCTGCACGGCAGGAGGATTATAAAAATGAACACCCAGCACCCGTCCTTCCAGTTTGGCTTCCTTATCCAGATAACCTATGGGAATTGACGAAGTATTCGTAAAGAACCAGGGTTTATTGGGATTGTTCTGATTGATCTGCGAGAACATCTTGATCTTTAGTTCTGGATTTTCGCTGGCTGCTTCGAAAACGATAGTGGATTCATAAGCCGATTCAATGGTAGTAACCGGGCGAATGATATGCATTACATCTTTTACATACTGATCGATGATCTCGCAGTTTTCGATAAGGTCTTTACGATCGGCATAAATCTGACGCAAAGCAACGGCTTTTTTCTCAGCTTGTTTGATAACCTGTCCGTGGATATATTTCATCAAACCGGTCAGACCTTTTTGGCTGATATCCATTGCATAAAGAATGAACAACTTGTCTTTGTTCTCGGGCTTCATGCTCAGATCGGCCATTTCAATAGCCGTAAGCAAGAGTATTCCGCTGCCCATTTTTCCGGCAGCACCCAGTACTGTAACATTTTGAAGTTTTTCGGTATAATTCATATTTTTACTTTTTTATTATTTATTTTATTTCAATTCAATAATTTGTTTACCAATTTGGTTTTCTTTTTTCGAGAAATGCCCGCATACCTTCAGCAC
>CAZNRQ010000108.1:0-6097 GCA_964574845.1 uncultured Bacteroidales bacterium | reverse complement strand
TTTGACTCCAGCTCGCTACCGCTTATAAAATCCATATGCATACCGGCACGGGTCACTTTCTTGATCTTGCGAACGGCTTCGGGTCCTTTGGAAGCTATTCTGGATGCCATGGCCATGGCTTCCGGAATCAACTGATCGGGTTCCACCACTTTTTGAACCAATCCCATTCTCAGGGCTTCTTCGGCATTGATCATATCGGCAGTGCAAAGAAGATACAGAGCATTTGAGGGCCCTACCAATCTGGGGAGCCTTTGAGTGGCAGCATAACCGGGGATGAGACCCAGGTTCACTTCAGGTTGGCCAAATTTGGCAAAGGTACTTGCGATACGAAAATCGCAGCCCATGGCTAACTCACAACCTCCACCCAAAGCAAAACCATTGATGGCGGCAATAACAGGGATATCCATCTTTTCAAGACTGCTGAAAGTGTTCTGCCCCACTTTGGAAAAGTTGCTGCCTTGCTCACTGTTCATATCCACCATTTCGGCTATATCTGCACCGGCAACAAAGGCTTTGCCTTCGCCGGTGAGAATCATAACCCTGATGTCTTTTTTGGCAGAGATATCAGCAATCATACTGTCCATTTCCTGAAAAAACCTTGTGTTCAGGGCATTCATAGCCTGAGGTCGGCTGATGGTAACAAGAGCAATATTGTCTTTAACTTCGAGTTTTAAAATTTCATAATCCATATCAATTGTTTTTAACATTAGACATATTCTTTCACTTTGATCTCATGGTTGAGTGCCATATATCCATTCATTGCCATGGCTTCCATTTCGTTCTCACCAGGATAAACTTTTACAGGGCCCAAATGTGCCACTCTTTCTGTTATCTCATCAACTATCACAGTGCTATAGGCCAACCCTCCGGTTAGAATAATGGCATCAACTTCTCCTTTCAGCACCGTGCTTAGGGCACCTATTTCTTTGGCAACCTGGTAGGACAATGCTGAATAAACCAATTTAGCGTATTCATCACCCTCGGCAATTCTTTTTTCGATTTCAACAGCATCGCAGGTGCCAAGATAGGCCGTCAGGCCGCCTTTGCCTTTGATCTTTTTGCAGATTTCAGCCTTGGTGTATTTTCCAGAAAAGCACATGTCCACCAATTGACCGACAGGCAATCCACCACTTCTTTCAGGAGACATGGGTCCATCACCGTTCAGGCCATTGTTTACATCAATGATGCGACCTTTACGATGCGCACCAACAGATATACCGCCACCCATGTGAACTACAATTACATTGATGTCCTCGTACTTTTTTCCAATCTCTTTGGCAAATTTTCTACCTCCGGCACGCTGATTCAAAGCATGGAGAAAACTTTTACGCGGCAACTCAGGCATGCCTGAAATCCTAGCAATGTCTTCCATTTCGTCAATGCAAGTTGGGTCAACAATAATGGCCTCAACATCAGGACCTATTTCTGCTGCCAAAGAATATGCTATCAGTCCGCCAAGATTAGATTCATGCTCACCCATTGGGTTTCTGATATCGCGAATCATGGCTTCATTTACTTTGTAGGCACCTCCCGGAATAGGTTTTAGTAAACCACCACGACACACAATCAGATTGATCTTCTTCAGATCGATGTCGGCTTTTATCAGTTCATCCTTGACCATATTCTTACGGTATTCGTACTGATCTGCAATACACTCAAAGGTTGCAAGAACCTCCTGCTGGTGTTTCACACTTATCATATAGATCTGAGTACGGTTTTCAAAAACTGCAATTTTGGTTGAAGTTGAACCGGGATTAATTACTAAAATTTTATAGTCCATAAAAAAGACAGGTTTCTAAAAGGTTAAATTGTTTTGAGCAAATATAACCATAAAAATTAATTTTAGTTTCAATTTCACAATATTAACATCTCTTAACAATTTTTATGATTCACAAAAGCCCGATACATCATAAACATTAAGCTGCCAATAACTTCTGCTGACTTATTTGTCGTGGGTGGCGACAATATGTCAGTTCAGGTATTCATTATTTTGCTTACTTTTGTATTAAAGTTGATTAATCTCAATAATTCATTGAACTTTTGTTCCAATTCAAAGATACATGATTATTACCAATATTTACAAGCCGGAAAATCACATTCGAATCGTAACTGCCGCTTCGCTTTTCGACGGACACGATGCTTCTATCAATGTTATGCGCCGTATCATTCAATCTACGGGCGCCGAAGTGATACATTTGGGCCATAACCGTTCGGTGCAGGAAATTGTGGATTGCGCCATACAGGAAGACGTGCAGGCTATCGCCATCACCTCTTATCAGGGCGGTCACCTTGAATTTTTTAAGTATATGCGCGATAAACTGGTAGAAAAAGGTTTTGGCGATATAAAGATATTCGGCGGGGGCGGCGGAGTAATTCTGCCCGAAGAAATAAAGGAACTGGAAGCATACGGTATCACCAAAATATATTCTCCCGACGATGGCCGCGAAATGGGTTTGCAAGGTATGATCAACGACCTGATGATGAAATCAGATTTTCCGAGAGGTAATGAATGCAAGATTACTGTTTCCGATATTGAAAAACAGGACACCTTATCCATTTCGAAACTGATATCTGCCATTGAGAATTTCCCTTCAGACTGCCAGAACATACTCAAAGAAATTAGTGAGAAGGCAGGCCAATCGAAAGTACCCGTGTTGGGTATTACCGGCACCGGTGGTTCGGGAAAATCATCATTGGTTGACGAAATCATCAGAAGGTTTTTATTGGATTTCCCTGACAAGAAAATAGCTATAGTTTGTGTAGATCCTTCGAAACGGAAAACAGGGGGAGCTTTGCTGGGCGACCGCATCCGAATGAATGCCATCAACAACGAAAGGGTTTATGTGCGTTCCATGGCTACCCGCCAATCGAACCTTGCCTTGTCGAAATATGTGAAGGACACCATCAATGTGATGAAAGTAGCCGCATTTGACCTCGTAATTCTTGAGACCTCAGGCATAGGACAATCGGACACAGAAATTGTTGACCATAGCAATCTCTCTCTGTATGTTATGACGCCCGAATTTGGCGCTCCTTCGCAACTGGAAAAGATAGACATGCTGGAATATGCCGATATCATTGCACTGAATAAATTCGACAAGAGAGGCGGCATGGACGCTTTGCGAGATGTTAAAAAACAATATCAGCGCAATCATCAACTGTTCGATCAGAAACCAGAGGATATGCCGGTTTACGGCACCATTGCTTCCCAGTTTAATGATGCCGGAGTGAACATGTTCTATCATGCCCTGATAAAAATGCTCAACACCAAACTAAACCTGAATTTCCAATCGTCGATTATTTCAGACGGGGAGATACCTGATAAAATATACATCATCCCACCCAAAAGAGTGCGCTACCTGGCTGAAATATCTGAAACCGTTAGAAACTACAACCAATGGGCCGACGAACAAGCCGAAACAGCCCAAAGACTTTATTCCATTTCGAAGGTGATGGAAACAGTGAAATCAGAAGGTGGTCCGATTGAATATCTGGCAAGTCTCGAAAACACCAAAAATGCACTCTCTGAAAAACTGGAGAAAGAAAACCAAAAGATACTGGACAATTGGCAGAATAAGATCAAATCATACAAGGACGAGTATTATATTTTCAAGGTCAGAGATAAGGAACTGAAAATAAAAACCCATACCGAGACCCTTTCGCATTTGCAGATACCCAAGATATCGCTGCCAAAATACCAGGCATGGGGTGATATATTGAAATGGAACCTCAAAGAAAACGTGCCCGGCGAATTTCCTTTTGTGGCCGGTGTATTTCCATTTAAACGGGAAGGCGAAGATCCTACCCGTATGTTTGCCGGCGAAGGCGGTCCCGAAAGAACCAACAAACGCTTCCATTACCTTTCGAAAGGATTGCCTGCCAAAAGGCTTTCTACGGCTTTCGATTCGGTGACCTTGTATGGCAATGATCCTGATTTGCGGCCTGATATTTATGGAAAGATAGGCAACTCCGGAGTTTCAATCTCCTGTTTGGACGATGCCAAGAAACTGTATTCAGGTTTCAACCTCTCCGATCCTACTACTTCCGTATCCATGACCATCAACGGCCCCGCTCCTATTCTCGTAGGATATTTTATGAATGCCGCCATCGATCAGCAATGCGAGCTCTACATCCGTGAGCATGGTTTGGAAAAAGAAGTGGAACATAAGATCGCGGAAATTTTCCGCAAAAAAGGAGTTGCAAGACCGAAATACCAGGAAGAACTTCCCGATGGGAATAATGGTCTTGGATTAATGCTTCTCGGAGTTACGGGTGATCAGGTGTTACCTGCCGATATTTATAAAAACATTAAAGAATGTACTCTGGCAAATGTCAGAGGCACTGTTCAGGCGGATATTTTGAAAGAAGACCAGGGACAGAACACCTGCATTTTCTCAACGGATTTCTCTTTGAAACTGATGGGCGATGTTCAGGAATATTTCATCAACAACAATGTCCGTAACTTCTATTCGGTGTCCATTTCGGGTTATCATATTGCTGAGGCAGGTGCCAACCCAATCTCACAACTTGCGTTTACTCTGGCCAATGGTTTCACTTATGTGGAATACTATTTGTCGAGGGGCATGGATATTGACAAATTCGCTCCCAACTTGTCTTTTTTCTTCTCGAATGGTATTGACATTGAATTTTCTGTAATTGGACGCGTGGCACGTTCGATATGGGCGAAGACCATGAAGAACAAATACAAAGGCAACGCCCGTTCGCAACAGCTGAAGTATCATATTCAAACTTCAGGACGTTCGCTGCATGCACAGGAGATAGGATTTAATGATATTCGAACCACATTGCAAGCCTTGTATGCCATTTATGACAACTGCAATTCGCTTCACACCAACGCTTACGACGAAGCCATCACCACTCCCACTGAAGAATCGGTGCGCAGGGCCATGGCCATTCAGATGATCATCAATCACGAACTGGGGCTTGCCAAAAATCAGAATCCTTTGCAGGGTTCCTTTATCATTGAAGAACTAACCGAACTGGTGGAAGAAGCCGTTATGGCAGAATTCGACAGGATATCGGAACGTGGCGGAGTTCTGGGTGCTATGGAGACAGCTTATCAACGCAGCAAGATACAAGATGAGTCTTTGTACTACGAAACTCTGAAGCACACAGGAGAACTCCCCATAATGGGCGTGAACACCTTCCTGTCTTCTGATGGTTCACCAACGCTTATCCCGGGCGAAGTGATACGTTCGACTGAAACCGAAAAACAATACCAGATACATATGCTGGAACAACTGCACAAACTGCACGAAGAAGAGTTGAAGCATATGCTACACGACCTGAAACATGCCGCTTATACCAATCAGAATATTTTCGCTAAGATCATGGAAATATCCAAGTTCTGTTCCATAGGGCAGATCACAAAAGCCCTGTATGATGTGGGAGGGCAATACCGTAGAAACATGTAAATAACAGAAAAGCCGTTTTGAAATTATCCAAAACGGCTTTTTTGTTATTGCTATAGAATTGCTTAGAAAAGAAATTACTTTCGTTTTTATTATTTGGCGGATCTGATGAACTTTCCTGTGAAAGTTTGGTTTTTGTTCTCAATGCGGACAAAGTAAACTCCTTCATTGATACTGCTGATATCAATGGGTGTATTGTCGTTGTTCTTTGAGATCAGCAACCTGCCACTCACATCGAAAATGTTTATCTTGGCATTATTATCAGCTCCTGTAACCATCAGAAAATCATTGGCAGGATTGGGATAGTAAGATAACTGAGTTGACTGCACTTCTTTAATCCCGCTGGCATAATTATTTGAAATAACAAGGTTTTTGATATAACCTTTGAGGCAATTCGCAGTTGAATAATCTCTGGTACCGAATTGGGTATCTGTAGCGATATATACTAATGGGATAGTAATATTTGCGATTTCAATGCCATTTAAAATCATCCTTGCTGTTGTGCCATCATAAGTTAGCCTGCCATTATACCATTGTCCGGTTTGATAAGTAGCTGTGCTGGTAACATAATTTGCATTGTTATACTTCATTTCAAGAGTATGATCGGCCTGTAAATAAAAACCGAGCCACCTATAAGATGTGCCGCATACTATTACACATTGTGT
>CAZNRQ010000107.1:0-8584 GCA_964574845.1 uncultured Bacteroidales bacterium | reverse complement strand
TGGTTATCTTTTTTCAGGATTAGGAGGCAATTATAAGTATAATGAAGGTGGCCGGTTAGGGGGTGACTTCAGCGAAATGCGGGGGGGTGTTACAATTAACTGGAAATGGGGCCGCATTGGTTTTGTGAAGGATCATATACAATGGGGCGATAATAATTTCGGTGGATTAATTTTTGCAGGACAGAACCCCTCCTTTCCTATGCTGGTTTTACATTCACAACCATTTAAATGGTTGACAATTGATTATGTTCACGGATGGTTAGTTTCTGAGGTTATTGATAGCAGCTCATCATACTATTCAAAACCAGGTTGGTTCAGGGGGGTATATCAGCCAAAGTATATAGCAGCAAATATGATTTCGTTTAGACCCTGGAAGCAATTAAGTGTTTCTATTGGGAATAGTATAATCTATAGCGATACACCTGTGCAGTTAGTATACCTGATACCTATACTCTTTTATAAAGCTGTTGATCATACTTTGAGTCATGGAATTGACAATCAGAATTCTCAAATATTTTTGAATATAAGTAGTAGAAACATTAAGCATACACATTTATATGGTAGTGTTTTTATAGACGAATTCAGTATCCGTCGAATTACAGATCCAGATCGATATAATTTTTTTGGATATAAACTGGGCGGGACACTAAGTAACTGGCCAATAAAAGATCTTGCCCTGGATTTAGAAGGCACAGTAATATATCCGATGGTCTACAAACATAGAGTTGCGTCCCTTACGTTTGCAACCAATAAATATAACCTTGGATATTTTATGGGGGACAATTCTTTTGATTTCCATACGCGAATTCGTTATAATCCTTTACCCTATTTATTTGCCGAAATTCATTACGAATATGCTGTCCATGGGGATGAAATTGACTATATCAACAATATAGACATCGATAGACATTCGTTGATCCAAAACAAAACCTGGGAACGCCATTTAATATCAGGCCGACTATCATATAGGCCAGTTATAGGCTTAAAGGTTTTTGCAGAGGTCATGTATAGCCAAATAAAAGGTTTTGATAATGGTGGAAGAACTGCACAGGAATACCTTGATTTATATTCCCCATCATCATATCAAGGGAAGAATTTGTTTTTAAATTTTGGTTTCCGACTGGGATTATAATTTTAATTCCAGAGGATTTTCTAAAAAAAACATAACAATTTAAGTAAAATTTGCATTTAAAAATTATTTTGGCTTATATTTGTAAGTTGAAATAGGTCTAATCTTTTTACTATGAAAAAAACGATTCTTTTTTTTACAATAGTTTTTTTACTTTATGCCAATCTTTTTGCGCAACCTAAAAGAACTTTTGGCGATAATTGGCATTTGAATGTAAACGCTGGACCTACTATTTTTCTAGGGGATGTAACGCAACATTATGACTGGTACAAGATGGATCTTTCAAGCCCCAAGATTGCTTTTGGAGTTAATTTGACAAAAGAATTTTCCTGTGCTTTTTCAATGCGTGGACAGATAGGATATGGATGGTTAGCCGGTAAAAAGGATTTTTATGCTGGTGGAAGTCCAGCTGATTTATCTTTTGATGCTCATTATTACCATTTCAATGCGCAGGGTAAAGTAAATTTTATTGACTTGTTTGCTGGAGGCAAATGTTTCCGGAAATTCAACATTTATGGATTTTTTGGTATCGGGTTTATTAATTTTCAAAATCATTTATATAGAAAAGGTGTTGAAGTTTTGAGTTGGGGATATGGACGGGTTGGGAAACACAAGTGGGTTACTGAAATTACAATTCCTTTCGGTCTGGGAGTGGATCTTCGTTTAGGACAAAAATGGAGACTAAACCTTGATGTGGAAGCAATATGGGTCGATGGTGAAAAATTAGACAGGGTCGTGGGGATGTATTCACACGATGCTATTATATATCCAAATTTTGGAGTGTCTTATAATATTAGCAAGTACAATCGCGTTTGTTGTAAAAAATCTGAGAATATTCCTATTTATGATGCAAGTAATAAAGGCCAGTTTGATGATTTAACAAAAGTTCTTGTAAAAACAGACTCGCTTAACAATCTACTTGATAAGTCTTTGAACAAGATAAATGTTCTCAATGATAAAATTGATCAGGCGAACGACAAGCTAGATTCATTGAAATTCCGAAGAGATACGGTATATATTGTTCGCGAAGGTACTCAGCAATTTATTACCGAAGGAACACAATATCCTGATTCTGTTAATAAAGCTATGAAAGATGCAGGTTATATATGGTACAATGTTTATTTCGATCTTGATAAATATGACATTAAACAGGAATACCAAGGTGTAATTGAAAAAGTAGCTGATGTGATGAAATCTGAACCAGATCTTAAAGTACGTGTGGTAGGTAATGCCGACCAGCAGGGAACAACATTGCACAATGAGATTTTAAGTAAGAATCGTTCACAAGCAGTCATTAATGTTCTGGTAAATAAACATGGAATTAATCGCAATCGATTAGTTCTTGATTATAAAGGCGACCGGGAACCAATTTCTAAAATTCATTTTGAAGTTAATCGCAGGGTAGACTTTATTAAAATTCAAAATTAATCATGAAGACCCGACGAAATCGGGTCTTTTTTTTAATTCCTTTCCAATTATGAAACTCATACTAAAGTTCTGTTGTATCTTTCTTATTTTGTTAATGGCAGTGCTAAGTTCTCATGCCCAACAAGTAATCTTTCATAAAAACATTGCCGAAACAACGCTAACCACCAATTTATTATCCGAAAATAGTTCCTCGGCTTTTGCAACTCCAACTTCTAAAAGTTTCGAATTTCTGCTCTCCGACCTTCCTCTTTCTTCAGGGGTATCCTTTCTTTCTTTTACTATTAGGAAGCAACCCACCTCTCAACGACCTTCCATTATGAAAGTTTACTATAGGCCAAATGTTTCTGCAACTTGGCAACTTTTGGCCTTTTTTGATGATCCGGGCATTGAAGGCAAGAAAGAGACCCTCTACATCCCAGATAATACAATTAGGGCACAGTTTCTTTTTACTTCCATAGGAAAACAATCTGATATTGTCTGCTTAGATAATATAGATGTCGAGTTTTATAAAAATGCTTCCGCCTATTCTGACGGAAGTATTATTTACGTCGATAAGATAAATAACCTTTCATCTACATTTCTTAGGAATAAAATTTCAAAAAACCAAATATTTGGATTACCTGTTAACATAAATGTGGAATATCGAACTCCTGTAGTTCCTGTGTCCTGTCCCATCAACGCCATTATCGAAGGCGAGCCTGATTGCGTTAACGAATATGTAGATTCAATTGATGGGGGGTGTAATACTACTCCACCAGTTTTTAAGCAGTTATATGGCTGTAATGGTATTGTTTGTGGAAAATCAGGAACTTTTACAAGTAATCTGATACCTAATCGAGATTATGATTGTTATCAGCTGGTTTTGAATGGGCCTACAAATATAACTATAAAAGTAGTAGCAGATTTTACTGTGAAACTTCAGGCTCTTTCTATAACATCGGGATGTGACGTAATTTTACCAATAGGTGGCCCTATAAATGCTAATTCTGGGGATACGGCAATAATAAATATAAATATAACGTCAGCCACAATTCTTGATATTTGGATAGCACCAAATACAGTGTTCGGGATACCCTGCGGCAGCAATTACGTTATGATATATAAAACTACACCAGTAACTACTCCAGCCACTCCAGTTCCTGCTGCCAATCCTGCTTGTACTTCTACCCAGTTAAACGCTGTTACCAACTCATCGAATTATTCTTATTATTGGCAGGGCTCTTCTTGTGGTACTAATACTGCTAATCCGGCATCACTCTCTTACCCAGTAAATTCGACAGGTACTTATTTCGTAAGAGGCATTTACACTCCACTGGGTTGTTGGACTCCCTGTTCCTCAGTTAACGTGACCATCAATAATCCTCCCATCATAATTGCCAACGCCAATCCATCAACAGTTTGCAGTGGCTCGCAGTCTGTGCTCACAGCAACAGGTGCAACTTCCTATACATGGATGCCTGGCAGTTTAAGTGGCTCACCTTTGAATGTAAACCCGTCTTCCACCACTATATATACTGTCACCGGAAACTTATCAGGTTGCACGTCTACTTCTACGGTCACTGTTTCTACAAATCCTTTCCCTTCTGCTGCCGGAACCATCACTGGAACCTCATCTCTTTGTGCCGGAATCAATGGCGTAGCATACAATGTTAGTACGATAGCCGATGCCTCGTCTTATGTTTGGACTTATAGCGGGACTGGAGCAACCATTAATGGAACCGGGAATGCAGTTACTATCAATTTTGCATACAATGCCACCAGTGGGACTTTGACCGTTAAAGGAAATAATACCTGCGGTTTCGGAGCGGTTTCTACGGGATTTACAATAACTGTAAAACCCTTGCCAAATGTATCCGCATCGGCCTTACCATCAACCGTGTGCTCAGGTGCAACCTCAGCTTTGACAGGATTGGGTAATGCAACTGTCTATACTTGGCAGCCTGGCAGCTTATCTGGTTCACCGGTTAATGTTAGTCCAGCCTTGACTACTATATACACGGTAACTGGTGATCTTAACGGGTGCACCTCTTCTTCTACAGTCACAGTTTCCACCAATCCATTTCCTGCTTCTGCGGGAGCTATAAGCGGAACCTCATCACTTTGTGCCGGAGTTAATGGCATAGCATATAATGTGGGAACCATAGCCGATGCTTCGTCTTATGTCTGGGCTTATAGCGGGACAGGTGCATCCATCAACGGGACAGGAAATGCCGTTACCATTAATTTTGCAAACAATGCCACCAGTGGAACTCTGACCGTTAAAGGAAATAATTCCTGTGGTTTTGGAACAATATCCGCTGGATTCTCTATTACTGTAAAACCCTTGCCAAATGTATCTGCATCGGCTTTGCCTTCCACCGTTTGCTCTGGTACTACCTCAACTTTAACTGGATTAGGAGATGCTACAGTTTATGCTTGGCAGCCTGGAAGCTTATCTGGCTCACCGGTTAATGTTAATCCAATCTTGACTACTGTTTACACTCTTACGGGTAATCTTAACGGGTGCACTTCCACTTCCACTGTTTCTGTCAATACCAATCCTTTTCCTTCGGCCGCCGGCAGTATTATAGGAACATCTTCTGTTTGCGAAGGTACAAACGGGATTTCTTATAATGTCGCGCCTATTGCTGATGCCCTATCGTATATATGGGCTTATAGCGGGACAGGAGCTTCAAATGGTGGCAGTGGCAACTCGATTACAATAGATTTTGCCCTTGGGGCAACCAGTGGGATATTAACCGTAAAAGGGAACAACAACTGTGGCGATGGTACTATTTCTTCTGGCTATCCAATAACCGTTAAACCTTTGCCAATTGTTTCTGCTACCGGCGTACCTTCTTACATTTGCGAGGGACAAGCAACGGTTCTTACGGCTTCTGGTAATGCAACTTCTTATGTGTGGCAGCCTGGCAACCTATCAGGCTCCCCTCAAAATGTATATCCCTCAGCCTCCACAGTATTCACTCTTACTGGGAGTTTATTGGGATGTACAGATACATCTTCTGTAGTAATTACTGTCGATCCCTGCACTGGTATTTCTGAAAACGATCAGTCCGGTGATATAAAAGTGGGCCCCGTTCCGGTGCACGATCAGTTGAAAATAGAATGTAATAGCGAATCTGATTTGACCGTTTCTCTATTTACTGTTGAGGGAAAACTCTTATCAGTTCAGCAATATGTTGGTGATCGGACTTATTATTTCTCCACTTCCTACCTTTCTGCATCTGTTTATTTCCTTCGCATCAGGTCAGAAAATGAAACAAGAACCTTTAAGATCGTGAAAGAATAGTCTTTCCGTTAGATTCTGTTTCAGACCTTGGCTTACTAAGGCTTTTTAATTCAATAGAATGACTACCTTTGTGCAGAATTTGTAAAAATGGCACATAAGGCAGGATTTGTTAATATCATCGGAAGTCCCAACGTGGGAAAGTCCACTTTGATGAATGCTTTGGTGGGCGAGAAGCTCTCCATCATCACCCGCAAGGCTCAAACTACGCGTCATCGCATTATGGGTATCATCAACGGCGAGGATTTCCAGATTGTATATTCCGATACTCCGGGTATTCTAAAACCTCACTACAAGCTTCACGAGGCCATGATGAAACAGGTGGGCAATGCCCTTCAGGATGCCGATGTTTTGCTCTATGTGGTCGAAGCTGGGGAAAAACCCGGCGAAAATACCGAACTCATAGATCAGATCAACAAAACAGAGATCCCTGTACTCTTGCTTATTAATAAGATCGATGCAGTCGAACCCGAAAAAATGACCGAAACCGAATCGCTCTGGGCACCATTATTTGCAAAAGCCCAGGTCATTCATGTTTCCGCGCTCAAACGTTTCAACCTCGATAGGGTGTTCGATGCCATCATGCTTTGCCTTCCTGAGTCGCCACCCTATTATTCAAAAGATGAACTTACTGACAGGCCCATGCGATTTTTCGTGGCCGAGATCATCCGCGAAAAAATACTCCTTTTCTACTCCAAAGAAGTTCCTTACAGTGCCGAGGTGGTCATCGATTCATACAAGGAGCAGGAAACCATCACACGCATCGCTGCTACCATTTTCGTGGCCCGCGATTCCCAGAAAGCCATCATACTGGGTCACAAAGGTGCCGGCATCAAACGTCTGGGCACAGAGGCCCGCCTCGATATCGAACATTTTGTCGACAAACACGTCTTTCTCGATCTCACCGTTAAGGTCAACGAAAATTGGCGCAACGATTCCGAGATGCTGCAGCGTTTCGGTTACGAAATGTAAGAAAAGTCAGAATTAGTAAATTAAAAACAATACACAATGTCAAATATTTTAGCCATAGTCGGTCGGCCCAACGTAGGTAAATCAACCCTTTTCAACCGCCTTACGGGCGAGCGCGATGCTATTGTCGATCCTACCAGCGGTGTCACACGCGACCGTCATTACGGAATATCCGATTGGAATGGTGTCACATTTTCAGTGGTCGATACAGGTGGTTTGGTCGTAGGTTCCGAAGATATCTTCGAGGAGCAGATCCACAAACAGGTGGCCATGGCCATCAACGAAGCCGATGTCATAGTCTTCATGCTCGATGTGGTCGAAGGGCTTACTCCCCTCGATCAGGAAATAGGCATCATGCTCCGCAAAGTCAAAAAGCCGGTATTGTTGGCCATCAACAAGGTGGACAACAACAGCCGCATTGCCGATGCAGCCGAATTCTACCAGTTGGGCTATTCTCAGATTTTTCCTCTTTCTTCCATCAATGGAGCAGGTACAGGCGATTTTCTCGACGAGCTGGTCAAGCATTTCAAGACCGAAGAGCCCGAAGAGGTGCCCGATCTGCCAAAAATTGCCGTCGTCGGTCGTCCCAATGCAGGCAAATCTTCTCTGGTCAACGTTCTGCTCGGAACCGAGCGCAACATAGTCACACCTATAGCCGGAACCACACGCGATTCCATCTATACGCGCTACAATGGCTTTGGTTTTGATATGCTGCTGGTCGATACTGCCGGTTTGCGCAAAAAGCAAAAGGTCACCGAGGACATCGAATTCTATTCCACCCTCCGCGCCATACGCTCCATCGAGTCCAGCGATGTCTGCCTGCTCATGATCGATGCCGAAGGCGGCATAGGAGCACAGGATC
Source organism: uncultured Bacteroidales bacterium (assembly GCA_964574845.1). Lineage (GTDB taxonomy): Bacteria > Bacteroidota > Bacteroidia > Bacteroidales > CAIWKO01 > CAIWKO01. Next base: position 910 of record CAZNRQ010000107.1, on the reverse strand, counting down.
TGCACATATTCTCCATCATTCAGAAAAACCATAAGGGTGTGGTCATCGTGGTCAACAAATGGGATTTGGTCGAGAAAAGCGTCAACACACATCTGGCTTTCGAAGAAGAGATCAAACGCAAAATCGCGCCCTTCACCGATGTGCCCATCATATTTGCCTCGGCCCTCACCAAACAGCGTATCTACAAAACCCTTGAGACGGCCATAGATGTGTATAAAAACCGCACACAGAAAATACAGACTTCAAAGCTCAACGATCTCTTTCTGCCCATAGTTTCTATGTATCCGCCTCCTTCGGTCAAAAGCAAGTTCCCCAAGATAAAATACGTTCAGATGCTGCCCCTGCACTATCCCGCCTTTGCCTTTTTCTGCAGCCACAGTCAGTATGTGAAGGACACCTACAAACGTTTCCTCGAAAACAAACTGCGCGAAAACTTCAATTTGAGCGGTGTTCCTATAGAGATCTATTTCCGCGACAAATAACCCTTACTGGCAAGCATCAAATAGCAAATATCAAATGACCTGTATTCAGTCTGCAGTCTTCAGTCGGCAATCAGTAAAATGCAAAAGGTTTGAAGCATTGTTATTTCTTTTTTGGAATTTATTTGTCATTTCTTTTTTGGCTTTTGGTATTTTCTCCAATCCTTCTAATCACTAGCAATCATGGAACAGGGCACGGTCCGAATCGATAAATGGTTGTGGGCGGTTCGTTTGTTCAAAACGCGCGCCCTTTCGGCCGAAGCCTGCCGCACAGGCAAAGTGACGATCAACGAAATGCCCATGAAAGCCGCCCGCGAAGTAAAGATCAACGACATCATCGTCATCAATCAACAACCCGTCGTCCGCACCGTAAAAGTGCTCAGCCTGCTCCGCAACCGCGTTTCGGCCAAGCTGGTCGCTCTGCATATGGA
>CAZNRQ010000106.1:0-8606 GCA_964574845.1 uncultured Bacteroidales bacterium | reverse complement strand
TGGACGTCAACCTGCCCGACGGCAGTGGACTGGACATCATACGCCACATCAAGAAAAGCACCAAGCAGATGGGCATCATTATTATCTCGGCCCGCAACTCACTCGAAAACCGCATAGAGGGGCTGGAGATTGGCGCCGACAACTACCTGACCAAACCTTTTCACCTGGCCGAACTGAATGCCTGTCTGAAGTCGATCAACCGCCGCATCAGCTTCAACGGCAGCGACGAGATACGTGTGAACGAGATCAGGATACTGCCTTCGGAGCGACAGGTGCTGGTGAACGACAAAGAGCTGAAGCTTACGAAAAAAGAATACGAACTGCTGATGTTCTTTATTGCGAACAAGAACAAACTGATCACCAAGTCGGGCCTGGCCGAACACCTTTGGGGCGACTATATGGACATGGCCGATTCTTTCGATTTTATCTATACCCACATCAAGAACCTACGCAGCAAGCTGATCAAAGAAGGCTGTGAAGATTACATACGTACCATTCATGGGGTGGGATACAAGTTTTTAGTGAGTGAAGGCTAAGAAATATCTTTCATTTATGCCTTCTACCCCAAATCCTTCTGATAGATGAAACTACTGACGAAAACCATACTGAACTACCTTTCGGTGACACTGTTCGTGTTTATGTTCGCGGCCATAGCTTTTTATTACCTGCTGCGCACGGAGGTGAACCAAAACATCAACCTGGAACTGGAAAAACGCAAGACCAGCATACTGGATCAGTTGCTGTCGGCCCATTCGTCGGTGGTGACTCCACCCAACCAGAACGAAAGGGTGGTGATCACCCCTCTGAAATCGGTGAAAGCGCCACAGATGAGCTTTTGCGATACCATGTTCTATGATTACGCAGATAAGAAATATGTGCCATTCCGTCAGCTTGGTTTCGTGGCCACTTTCAACCAGACCACTTTTTACATTCAGATATATAAATCGCTGGAGGAAACCGACAACCTCATCGTGAGGATCTTCCTCATCATGGCCATACTGGTTTTCGTGATCATAGCCACCCTGCTGATCACCATACGGTATACTTCGAAGCGGGCCTGGAATTCGTTTTACGACACGGTAGGCAAGCTGAACAGCTATGATATCAACTCTCAGAGCGAGTTCTCGCTGGAAACCCCCGAAGTGAAAGAGTTTGCCGATCTGAACAAGGTTTTGACGGCCATGATAGCGCGCATCAGGAAAGACTACCTGAACATGAAGGAATATACCGAGAACGCCTCTCATGAATTGCAGACGCCCCTTGCCATCATCAACATGAAGATGGAATTGCTGCTGCAATCGAAGACTTTGGACGAGAAACAACTGAAGGCAGTGCTGGATGCTTACGAGGCTTCGAACCGCCTGTCGAAGCTGAACCAGACACTGCTGTTGCTTGCCAAGATAGAGAACCGCCAGTTCCCGGAATCAAAGCCGGTGGTTCCGCAAAATGTGATAGAGAACCAGCTGGAGATGGTGGAAGACCTGATAGAATCGAAGGACATTCATGTGGTGAAACATTTCGATCCTAAGGTGGTGCTGCTGATGAACCCCTATCTGGCCGATATTTTGTTTGCCAACCTGATAAAAAATGCCATCCGTCACAATTTGCCCGGGGGCGAACTGATCATACGTATAGAATCGAACAGCCTTACGATATCCAATTCGGGTAAGGAGCTAAAGATAGACAAGGAAATGCTTTTCGGCAGGTTTCACAAGCAGTCGGCATCGCCCGAGTCGCTGGGTCTGGGTTTGGCCATTGTGCAAAAGATTTGCGAGGTGTATGGTTTTACCGTGGACTATCGTTATGAGGATAGTTTGCATCATTTCTGTGTGGACTATAGTAAGGCGGTGCAGGGGATTGGGAAGTGAGATTTTGCATTTTTGATTTAAGATTTCAGAAGGTAGCAGTTTACTATCTGAATGCAGAATATCAGTGTCAGAATACATGTTTTAAATTGATAATTGTCAAAGTGACAAATCTCAATTAAAACACAGCATTTGCTGTGTTTACGGTAAAAGGACGGCAGAGGGCAAAACATTAAGTGGTAAAAATATTGTTATCAACGATTTGAGTCCCGGGTCGGGGATGAGACATATAATGATCAAGGGGTGTTTTTATGCCATTTTTTATGAATAACCCATTTCGGGTGAATTTCAGCTGAAAATCTTCAGAAAAAAAACAGACGCGGTATCTAGTTTTGCATCTGATTTTAACAATCTGGCAAAAACTATGATAGAACTACTCGGATTAAACCACAAGTCGGCACCCATTGAAGTAAGGGAGAAATTTGTTTTTTGTGAAGAAGATATCAAGAGATTTGTACCCATGCTGCAGGCAAAGGGAATCAATGGCGCTGTGATCATTTCGACATGCAACCGCACAGAGATCTATATCGATTACGATGAGGAAAACGGCTTCCAGGGTTTTGAAGTTTTCGAACAGACTCTTTTCGAATACCGCAAAGCCGACCGTTCGCTGCTTGCACATTTCTACCGCAAATCGCAGAGCGATGCTGCCAGAAATCTGTTCCATGTTGTGTCAGGACTGGATTCTATGGCATTGGGTGAGTACCAGATCGTGGGCCAGGTGAAGGAAGCATTCAACATCAGTTGCTGCAACGACCTGATAAGTCCGGTATTGATCAGACTCTTCAACAAGGCTTTCGAAGCCGGCAAAAGGGTCAGGAGCGAAACATGTATCTGCAAAGGAGCCGTTTCAGTGAGCTATGCCGCTGTGGACCTTGCCAGCAAACAACTTCATAAACTGCAGGAACAACCCGTGCTGCTGATAGGCGCCGGACAAACCAGCGAACTTACCCTGCAAAACCTTATCAAGAAAGGCTGTGAGAACTTTACCATAGTCAACCGTACCGATCAGAAAGCCGTTGAAATGGCTGAAAAATATAATGCCCGTGCCGAGGAGTATTCCAAAATGGAAGAATTGCTGCTCGAAAACAATATCGTGATTGCCTCTACCGCTTCAAAAAAACCTTTGATCACCAAAGCCATGGTAGAATATGCCATGATGATGCGCAACAACAAACCTTTGTTCTTTATCGACCTCTCGGTTCCCCGCAACATAGCACATGAAGTGGCCGAAGTGGAAAATGTTTTTGTGTATGATGTTGATGCCCTGACCAACATAGTGGAAGATAATTTCGGTAAAAGAAGGGGCGAGATTTGTGCTGCCGAACAGATTATAGAAGAAGTGGTTACCGATTTTGTAAGCTGGGTGAATTCAAGAAATCTTATTCCTACTTTCCAGAGCATCAGCAAATGTTTCCAGAGCATTCACAAGAACGAACTGGAAGGATTCATGAAAAATACCAAAGAAATTGACTACCAGAAAGCCACCGAATATGGTGAGCATATCACCAATAAACTGATACGTACAATGATCACCAACGTCCGATCGATCACCGACAATGGCAGACGGCAGGAATATATCACCTTAGTAAATCAATTGTTTACCCAAAATTAATAATGCAAACTGTTCGTATCGGTACCCGTGGGAGTAAGCTGGCATTATACCAGGCCTACCGTGTAAAAGAAGAATTAGAAGCCCGTTTTAAGGATATAGCTTTTGAGATTGAGATCATCAAAACCAAAGGCGATAAGATATTGGATGTGCCTTTGTCGAAGATAGGCGATAAAGGTTTGTTCACCAAAGAACTGGAAGTTGCCATGTTCAACAACGAGATCGACATGGCGGTTCACAGCCTGAAAGACCTGCCCACCACCTTTCCCGAAGGCGCCAAACTGGGAGCCGTGTTGAAACGCGGTGATGTCAGGGATGCGTTGATCAGCCTGAACAAAAGGAAACTGAGCGATCTTACCACGGATGATGTGATCGCTACTTCAAGTTTGCGACGCAAAGCCCAACTGCTTAGGATTAACAAAGATTTTAAAATAGTGGAGATCCGCGGCAACGTGAACACCCGCATCCGTAAAATGGAAGAAGGTTATTGCGATGTGATGGTGATGGCTGCCGCCGGATTGCAAAGGCTGGAAATGGGAGAATATATCTCCGAGTTGATAGACACGGATGTGATGATACCCGCCTGCAGCCAGGGAGCCATCGCGATAGAGATCAGAGAAAATGATGCTTTTATTGAGGAGATACTTTCGAAGATAAACGATACAGAGACTATGATCACCACATCTGCGGAACGTGCTTTTTTGAAGACGTTGGAAGGCGGATGTCAGATACCGGTTGGAAGTTACAGCTATATCAAAGACGGACAGTTTCACATCACCGGTTTTATTTCCGATATCGACGGCAAAAGATTTTTAAAGGAAACAGCCGTGGCACCTGTGGAACAGGCTGCAGTGGTTTCCGCCTCTATGGCCCGCAAACTATACAGTCTGGGTGGCAAAGAGATTCTCGAATCTATCAGGCAATACAATATGCCTCAGGCACAAACTAACCTGCCTTTGCAGGATAAAGTGATCATTTCGACCAGAGCCATTGAAACTACAGATACACTGCCCGAACTATTGAAGGCCATGGGTGCCAATGTGATTTCACTGCCCATGATAGAGATCGTTCAGTCGCAAAGAGGAGCCGAAGAAACTGAATTGCTGCAAAACCCTGAGCAGTTCGACTGGATATTTTTTACCAGTAAGAATGGAGTGGCGAATTTTTTCAAACATCTGATTGATGTGAAAGGAAGTACAGAATTAACAAAACAGGTTAAGAAAGCTGTTATCGGCAGCAAAACAGCTGCTGAACTGGATTATTACGGATATGCACCGGATTTTATAAGCGAGGGAAATACTTCCGGAGAAATGCTGGAACAATTTTATAATGAATATCAACCTAATAATCAAAAAGTTTTACTAGCTTTGGGCAAGCTTGCAGACGATACTTTACAAAACCGTTTGTCAAAAGAAAATGAGGTGAAACGTATCAATGTATACGAAACGGTGAAACCTGCTACGGTTGATGCTTCTGTTATGGAAACTATCAAACAGGATAGGTATGACCTCATTGTTTTTACCAGTCCTTCAACATTTCAAAATTTATGTTCCTTCTGCGATAAAGATACCATGGCAAAACTGAAAATGGCAAGTATTGGAACTACAACCACAGGAGCCATTCAACAGGCGGGCCTGGAGCCTTTGATCACTGCCAGGAGATCGAATGTGGAAGGACTTTGTGATGCGATAATTGATTATTTCAATAAATAAAACCAGTACTAATTCAAAAAAATAAAAATTATGGATTTTCCGGTAACCAGATTAAGAAGATTAAGATACAATGGTGTTTTGAGACAAATGGTCACAGAAACCAAGCTTTCGGTCGACGATTTTGTAATGCCATTGTTTGTATGTTCAGGCACCAATGTGAGAAATCACATCAAGTCGATGCCAGGCAACTACCAGCTTTCGGTTGAAAACCTGGTAGAAGAGTGTAAAAAGGTATATGCCTCAGGCGTAAAAGCTGTTTTGTTGTTCGGTATTCCTGAGCATAAGGATGAAGACGGCAGTGTGGCATGCCAGCATGATGGCATTGTTCAGCAAGCCATCAGGGCAATTAAAAAGGAATTGAAAGACCTTTATGTGATTGCCGATGTTTGCAATTGCGAATATACGGTTCATGGTCATTGCGGAACCATCATCGATGGTGATGTGGATAATGATACCACTTTGGTGACTCTTGCCAAACAATCCGTGTCTTTGGCACAAGCCGGAGCCGATATGATTGCTCCTAGCGATATGATGGACGGCAGGGTTGGCAGAATTCGCGAACAACTCGACGTGCATGGCTTTGAGAAAATTCCCATTATGTCATATTCGGCCAAATATGCTTCAGGTTTTTACGGACCATTCAGAGAAGCTGCCGAAAGTGCTCCCAAATTCGGAAACCGTGCCACTTACCAGATGAATCCTGCCAACAGCAACGAGGCCATGCGTGAAGTGGAACTTGATATTGCTGAAGGAGCCGATATCGTCATGGTGAAACCGGCTTTGAGTTATCTTGATGTGATCTATCGCGTGAAAACTGAATTCAGAATGCCGGTGGCTGCTTACAACGTAAGCGGTGAGTTTTCGATGGTGAAAGCTGCAGCAGGCAACGACTGGATAGACGGTGACAGGGTGATGATGGAGATATTAACCTCTATCAAAAGAGCCGGTGCTGATATTATTATTACGTATCACGCAGTTGAAGCTGCCAACATCCTGAACAAGTTGAAATAAATTATAATCGTCAGAGAAAGGCTATTGAAAGGGGTGTGAATTTCGCCTCTGCAGATAGCCTTTTTTATAAATAACTACTAAAACCAAATCTAACAAGAACAAAGCATGCAATTCACAAAAAGTATAGAGGCATTTAAGAAGGCACAGGAAATTATTCCGGGAGGAGTCAATTCACCGGTCAGGGCATTTAAGAGCGTAAAACTAAATCCCGTTTTTATCAGCAAAGCCAAAGGGGCTTATGTAACCGACATAGACGGCAACCTATATATTGATTTTGTAGCTTCCTGGGGTCCCCTGATCTTTGGTCATGCCCATGATATCATCCTGGCTGCTATCAACGAAGCCGCTCAGAAAGGAACCAGCTATGGTGCGCCCACAGAATATGAAACCCGTATGGCAGAACTCATCGTTGAAATGGTTCCATCTATTGAAAAGGTTCGTATGGTCAACTCCGGAACCGAAGCTACCATGAGCGCCATCAGACTGGCACGCGGATATACCAAGAGAGAATGCATCGTAAAGTTTGCAGGCAATTATCATGGTCACGGCGACAGCTTTTTGATCAGAGCAGGGTCGGGTGCTATCACACTGGGTTTGCCTGACAGTCCAGGGGTAACATCCGGTATTGCCAAAGATACCCTGATTGCTGAGTACAACAATCTGGAATCAGTGAAATCTTTGTTCAAAGAAAAAGGAAATGAAATAGCCGCAATCATTGTAGAACCGGTGGCAGGCAATATGGGTGTGGTCCTTCCTGCCAAAGGATTTTTGCAAGGGTTACGCGAAATAGCTACCAAATATGGTGCCTTGCTCATATTTGATGAGGTTATTACCGGTTTCCGTCTGGCAAAAGGTGGAGCACAAGAGTATTATAATGTGATGCCCGACCTGACGACCTTAGGAAAGATTATTGGGGGCGGATTGCCGGTGGGCGCTTATGGCGGAAGAAAAGAAATTATGGATATGCTGGCGCCAATTGGTCCGGTTTACCAGGCTGGTACTCTTTCCGGAAATCCTTTGGCTATGGCTGCCGGAATTGCCATGTTGACGCTTATAAAAGAAACACCTGATTTTTATGCTGAGTTGGAAAGAAAAGCTGCAAAACTCGAAAAAGGAATCATGACAAACATGGAACAGACCGGTGTAAAAGGATTGATCAACAGAGTAGGCTCTATGATGACCTTTTTCTTCACCAACGAGAAACCGATTACTTCCTTTGATGAAGCTATGAAGTCGGACAGTGAGAAATACGCCAGGTTCTTTAAAATGTCGCTGGAAAGCGGAATTTATCTGGCACCATCGCAATATGAGTGTTTGTTTGTTTCATACGCTCACACGGATAAAGACATTGATACAATTATTGCTGCCAATCTTCAGGCACTTAAAAACCTGTAAAAAACAAATCAACAAACTACGCCCCACGGGGTTACTTTTTAACTATAGAGAAACATGAACGAATCCATTTTTATAAAAACGCTGAAGGGGGAAAAGACTGAAAGGCCACCTGTATGGTTTATGCGACAGGCCGGAAGGGTGTTACCATCTTATCTGGCAATGCGTGAGAAGAATACCTTTTCTGAATTGATGAGATCGCCCGAACTGGCGGCTAAAGTTACTTTACTACCTGTGTACGATCTGGGTGTGGATGCAGCCATACTCTTTTCTGATATTTTGGTGATTCCTGAAGCATTGGGAATGGAACTCACGTTCACAGATTCAGGACCCAGATTTGGAGTAGCACTCAAGGATGTATCTGATCCCATGAGCATGCTGAAACCGGACGCTTCGAAACTCAACTATATTTATGATGTCATAGACGAGATACACAGGACCAAACCGGAGGGTACGCCTCTGATAGGTTTTTGCGGAGCCCCTTTTACTACGCTGTGTTACATGATGCAGGGTTTGGGAACCAATCATACCTTTCCGGATGCGGTGGCATTGTTGTATAAAGACAAGGTGTTAGCCCATAAACTTCTCAGTGCCATCACAGAACTTTCCATAGAATATGCCACCACTCAGGCTAAACATGGCATAGCTGCCTTCCAGATTTTCGAGACCCATGCAGGGTTGATTCCTTCCGATCTTTACTTTGAGATGGTTATGCCTTATGTGAGAAAGATTTCTGCTGCAGTAAAGCAAACAGGAACTCCTGTGATTTTCCTTCCCAAAGGTTTGGGATATGGTGTGGTTCATATCAATCCTGAAGATACTGATTTCTTAAGTGTGGATTGGCAAATGCCAATGATTGAAGCCCGCGAATTGATTCATCATGATATAGGATTGCAGGGAAATCTTGATCCCAGATTGCTGTTGGCTGATAAAGATACCATTTTAAAAGGTCTGGAGAATTATAAGTTTTACGGTACCGAATATCAAGATTGGATATTCAATCTCGGTCATGGA
>CAZNRQ010000105.1:0-8723 GCA_964574845.1 uncultured Bacteroidales bacterium | reverse complement strand
ATTGACCGAAATCAGTTTAATGACACCTAATATCAATTTGCCACTAGGGTTATGTCATACTATTCTTTTCATTAGAGTCATTGTTTCCTTGTAAAATTGCAGGGTTTAAAAACATTTAAATAAATTGACAGAACCTCATATTATCGGATCAGTTGAATTTAAGATATGGGGCTAAATAATGGATTTTCGTTAACTAAAAATAATTATAAACTAAAACAACAAACATGAGAAAAACATTATTAATTATGGGTTTCTGCCTCTTAGGATGGGGGAGTAACCTTTATGCTCAGCAAGGCAACGTAGCTGCCGGGGGCGATGGCAGCGGAACGGGCGGTTCGGTGAGTTACTCAATTGGTCAGGTCGACTATATTAATGTAACTGCCACTGCCGGTTCGATTACTCAAGGGGTTCAACAACCCTTCGAAATTTTCAGTGCAGGAATTGAATATAACGGAGTAAAACTAAACACTTCGGTATATCCCAATCCCACCATCGAATCCTTAACCTTACAGGTTGACAAAGATTTGCTGACAAACCTGGAGTATCAACTGTATGATATGCACGGACGACTCCTCATATCAAACAAAGTAGAAAAAGAGGAAACCGCTATCGACATGTCGAAACTGGCTGCTGCCACTTATTTTCTAAAAGTATTAAACAATGAAACCTTATTACAGACTTACAAAATAATTAAAACAAAATAATCATGAAACAGAAATTACTTATTGGAGCATTAATGCTCTTTGCATTCTTCGGTTCTCTTACAACCGTCATGGCTCAGTCGCCACAAGGCATGAGCTATCAGGCCGTAATTCGTAACCCTTCCAACATTCTGGTAGCCAACCAGGGCATAGGAATGAGAGTTAGCATATTACAAACTTCCGTCACCGGCACTGCGATATTTGTCGAAACACATGCTGCCACGACCAATGCCAATGGTTTGGCAACAGTAACCATAGGATCAGGCACAGCAGTAACAGGCACTTTGGCACTGATCGATTGGGCTAACGGACCTTATTTTATTAAAGTGGAAACCGATCCTTATAACTCAGGTGGATCAAATTACGTTATCACAACCACTACCCAACTAATGAGTGTGCCTTATGCATTTTATGCTCAGACTTCAGGAAGCTCGACACCTGGCCCACAGGGTGATCCGGGAGCACAAGGTCCTCAAGGCATACAGGGTATTCAGGGAATCCAGGGCGATCCCGGTATACAAGGTGTACCTGGCATACAAGGCCCAACCGGACAAACAGGTCTGACAGGTAATGATGGTCAAATAGGTCAAATAGGCCCAATTGGCCCTACGGGACCTGCTTGTACCAGTCCTGTCAACTGTCTGGAATGTCATAATCATAATGGCAATAACTCTGATGATCTGGTTGAAAGTTTCGAAAATGCTAAAAATGAAATTGAATATGGCAAACACGAAGAAGGTACCGAACTCGCCATCAGCGAAGGCGGCAGCCAGGGTTGTGCTCCTTGCCACTCACACGAAGGAGTTCACAGTGTAATTGATTTGAATGTTACCCCTACCCTAACCTGGGCCACCAACAAATATGCTTTTACCTATAATGCTGATGCATCTCAATCATCAAACCTTACCACCATGCCTCATAAAATCTCCTGCTTCACCTGCCACAAAGGTGCTGCTTCAGATTCCATGGCATTATATACCACAGCCGGCGTTCCTATGACCATGTATCCTACTTATTCGGGAGGTACAATAACTACAGCGGCTAAAACCATCAATATGACTCAAAATGGCGGACAGTCAAACTTGTGTATCAAATGTCACCAGCCACGCCCCATGCAGTTTAGTACTACCATCGGTGCTGCAGCTACCAGAGGTGCCAGTGTTAATTATGTTGATTTGGCCACCAATCCTTCGGCTATCTTCTACGATGCAACCCAACCTCCTACCGGAACCACTACCAACCGCTTGATCCCATCTTACAGAATGCACAATCACTATGGTACAGTTGGTGCCATGTATGCCGGCGCAGGTGGTGTTGAATTCACAGGTACTGCCATCTATACAGATTTATCTTCTCACAGTACAGTAGCTACCTGTCAGGATTGCCATATGGCTGCTGTTACCGGATTAACAGGCGGACATACCTTTAAAGTTGCCAATTATGATACTACTACTACGCCTTCAACCAAAACTATGAATTTCAAAGGTTGTAACGTAGCTGCTTGTCATGGAGGTTCAATGACTGCTACCAACACTGACTATATTGCTATGAGAGCAAACTCAACTACCAAACTGACTCAAATTGCAGCCTTATTAGTTACTAATGGAGTTGAAATTATGCACAAAAATCCAAACAGAAGCAGTAACATTTTTGCTGAAATCACCACAGCCGGTTATGATGGTTACTTAGACATTTATGATCCATCAACCAATCCTGCAGGTCATATCAAGAATCCAAATCCTGGTTCGTGGACAACAGCTCAACTCGCAACAAATACTGCTTTACCGGCACTTATTACATTAAATAATGCTAAAATGGGAGCCATCATCAACTTCCAGTTGTGCCTCAGGGAATTTAGTTTGGGAATTCACAATCCTAATTATATTAATGCTCTGTTGACAAATACCATATCAACTTTGCAGGCAAACCCCTAAGATAATTCACAGTAATTATCGAATTGCAAGAGGCTATCCTAAACAGATAGCCTCTTTTTTTTTCGGATTTTAAGGGAGTGGTACATACCAATTAAAGGATAAAATTGAAAATGTCTAAAGCAAAATGAATCGATTTTTATCAATGTGTACAGTGTTTAAAAAAAAAGTTGCCGGAATCATAATGACCTGTAATATCATTACAAAACCGGCAACCTAATGTAGGGAATTAATCCCCCTTACAAAGATACAATATCATATGCTATTTGTCAAGTATTTTCATAAGAAAAATTGACAACTGGGGTCCCTCAATGGGGTCCGAAATTGTTGTGCAAACCAACATTTACTAAAGCAACAGCCACGAAGTGGACCCTATGTGTCAATCTCGAATTATAAATGTAAATAAAAAACAGTTTAAAGATACGACATCCAAAAAGCCTTTGTCAGATTTTTTAACAACAAAAAAGGTCTTTTCTCAATTATGAAGCTACCGGTTAAAGTTTCACTATTTTGATTTCCTTCTATTTGCCTTCACCAATAGCCTTTATACATAAATTTGCATAGCCGCATAATCACTTTTTATTGGTAAAACAGCCTACCCAATCAAGTCATTTTACCTGCTAAAAACAGGTTATTCTCCTCTTGTAAGACCTATTTCTGCAACCCTATCTTTGTATCGAATTATTTTCAGTTCGACTGAGTAATCCTATTAAAAATAAAGTTAGAAATTAAAATATAAAGAGTATGAAAAGATGTTTCACAAGTTTAGTAATATTGGCTTTATGCGCATCACTCAAGGTGTCCGCCCAAAGCATAGGCATCAGCGATGTAACGCACACACCCGATGCCAGCGCAGCATTGGATGTTTATTCCACCACTCGTGGTCTGCTCATCCCTCGCCTGGCACTTACATCGACTTCGTCTGTTTCGCCGGTTAGCAGTCCCATTGCCAGTATGATGGTATATAATACTGCCACCACAGGTGATGTAACACCCGGATATTATTTTTGGGATGGAACATCCAAATGGTTGCGGCTGCTTTCGAACGCCGATCACAATCCATTGAATGTGGTAACAAAAACGGCCAATGCCACCTTGCTCAAAACAGAAAATATGGTGATGGCCAGCAACGATATTGTTCTAACCCTGCCAGTGGTTAGCAGTGCCGACAATGGGTTGGAAATAACCGTAAAAAACATAGGGAGTTATATGGACCAAGTGGAAGTAGCAGGAAACGGCGCAGCCACCATTGATGCCGGGGCCGATATTGACCTCTTCCGATGGGAATCCAATACCTTTATAGCCTCAGGCGGCAATTGGGTTTTGAAAGATCCCAAACCGCGATTAGACAATGTCTTCAATGTCGACACTCATGGCAGTTGGACCACTGTAGCCGAAGTGATTGCTTTTTTGGGCGACCATATGGAAGAACCTTCAGTGGTTCAGATATGCGGTGGCACCTATGATGTGGCTTCCACCATTAATATTAACCTGGCCTATCCTTTGACACTACAGGGAACCTCATTCGGCACCACAGAAGTAGCAGCCACTGCAGCACTTTCGGGCAGTACCATGTTTACTTGTGCAACCGAATGTTATTTCAAGATGATCATGTTCAAAGCTTATGCTAACACTTCAGGAAATGACGGAATTCGTTTTACCGGTTCAGCACAATATCACGAAGTGAAAGACTGCAATTTCTTTGGATTTAACAAAGGGATAGTGGTAAGCGGAAATAATGACCTTTGGGTTTTTGAAACAGATTTTGAAGATCATACCGGAGTCGGCATCGAAGTAGCTGCCGGCACATCCAGTGGTGGTTCGTTAAAAGCATCGGAATGCGACTTCACCAAATGTGCTAAAGGCATCAACCTTTTATCAGGAGTGGGTCAGGAAGTATCTATTTTGAACTGCACCTTTTACAATACAACTTCCGGCACCGATATAGGTCTTAATTATGTCCCGGCAACCTTCACTTCATATACAGCAATGTTTATAACCAACAATTCATGGAACAATCAGGGCACCTTTATGAGCGGCTTCGATTTCACACGTTCCGATGGCCGCGATGCCAATGTCTTTTTGGTAAACAACGCCGGCATGCAGAATCAAAACCCACATTGCAAAATAAATGTCAACAACAACACGGCCACAACCACTGTCACCACCAGCGGGACCTATTATAAGGCCAATTGGACCAACACCTCATCATATACGTGTAAATGGACCCTTGCCAATAACAAAATGACTTACCAACCCAGCAATGGACGTGATGTTTACGCCACCATAACCGGCAATATTGCTGTTGATCACGATAGTCATGTGGTAACCATCGCCATCGTAAGAAATGGTGTTACTACTACAAGATATGGCGAAACCGATCTGCGTATCATGGCAGGAAATCAGCCCATGCAGTTTTCCACTGTCATCTATGTTCCCGATATAAAAAAGAACGATTATCTCGAATTGTACGTCACATCATCCTCCAACGGAGACGTTGTCACCTTTCAGGATGTTCAGTGGTTCACTAATACACAGTAAGCTAAATTTATCTTATTTAATAGCTCGTTTATGAAAGCCCTAATTTACATAACGAAAACCGTATTGGTTGTTGCCATCGTTTTATTCACACTATCGGCATTCCCGCAAGGACTCTTGAACAATGGCGGAAAACTAACACTGAGCAGTGGCTCTTATCTAACACTTACCGGAAGCTCGGCCAATTTTGTTAATGCCAGCCAGAATGGGGATGGAACGGTAGATAACGATGGGACCATTAATTTACAAGCCAACTTCACCAATGCTGCCTCAGGGGGTAATGTATTTATCAATGCCAACACCCATGGCATGGTTGAGTTTAACGGGTCGACAGCCAGCAACATCACCGGGTCCGTTAGCTTTGAAAACCTGACTATGAACAATTCAGAAGGCGTGACCCTTCAAAATAATAATTCCATTTCCAATTCTTTGTCGCTTACCAATGGCCTTTTTTCGCTCAATGGCAAAACCTTGTCAATAGCCAACGATGTTATCATTTACAAGACCGGTGGCAGCCTCTCGGCTTCGCCTACTTTGTCGGGACAGCTCGATGTGGAATACAATCAATACGCTTCGCAAATTGAAACAGGATATGAACTTCCCGATGCAACCGATAAGCTCAGAGACCTGATCATCAACAACACCAACGGCGTTTTACTCGAAAAAGATATTACCGTCAACCGAAAAGTAACTTTCAATAATGGCAAGTTCGACATATTTCAGCATATACTGAAACTTGCACACGAAGCTATAATTACAGGCTTCAGTAGCTCAAAATATTTTATAGCCGGAGGAGCCGATTACGAATCGGAAGGCGGACGTTTGTCGCGATTCATCAAAGATACAACCGCTATATCGAAACAGTTTTTCCCTATAGGTACAGCTACAAGCTATACACCCTGCTATGTTTCGACCACCAACACCACTGGAACCTATTTCAAGGTAAATCTCTTCGACAAGGTGCTGGATTATGGCACTAATGGCAACGAAGTAACCACACTGGTAGTAAAACGCACCTGGGACATTGAACCCGATGATCAGTCAAATGTGGGTTCTGCATCCGTAAAACTTTACTGGAATAACAGTGATGAACCCGCCGATTTTAATAGAAGTGCAGTTACCATATGGAAAAACCGCCATTTGGCCGGTACTGACGAAATGTGGAATGAACTTACAGGCAATCTGACCGGACAGATAGTGTCAGAATCATATTGGGTAGCTATCGATGGTATCAACAGCTTTTCGCATTTTGCGATAAGTTCAAAACTATCGGGCAATTCGCCATTGCCCATGAGCTTAGTTTCTTTTACTGCATCCTGCGAAGGAAGTAAAAAAATATTACTTTGGACCACCGCCACCGAAACCAACAACGATCGCTTCACTATTGAGCATAGCCCCGATGCGGTCAATTGGGAATTCGTAGCAGATATTGCAGCCGCCGGCAACAGCAATAGTATGTTACATTATACTGCCACCGATAACAAACCCTATAATTCTACTACTTATTACCGACTGAAGCAAACTGACTTTAACGGAAATTACTCCTATTCGGGCATAATCACTTCTGAGAAATGCTCCACATCTGAAGCCTCCATAGAAAATGTGTATCCCAATCCCTTCAGAGATAATGTAAGCGTAAATTTCAGTTCTGCTGAAGAAGGGCAGGTAAATATTGAAGTTGTCAGCGAAAAGGGAGATAAGGTGTATTCTAAACCTGTTTCAGTTTCAATAGGACAAAACTATACAATGATAGACCTTTCATACCTCCGCAAAGGGAATTACATAGTTTATCTTTCGTGCGATCCAAAGAGATTCTTTAAAATTGCAAAACAATAGTTGCTAGGAAGCGATAATACCCTAGGAGGATTTTCCCATCAGAAAATTTTCAATATTCTCCAGATTCTGCAATTCTTTTTCTCTGATAATCTGTTTCTTAATTTCCTCTTCGAAGCTATAGCAGCAGCAATGAAGTTCGATGCTACTGCAATTGGCCACAGCAATAGGTTTGGCTTTGTGGCGGGGACAACACTGACGCTGGATAATTAGGGCTATTTTCTGATAATTCATTATAAAGCTCCTATGGGTTGGTTGGCTAAAAGTAATAAAATTTGCATTGCCAATATAATTGCAGTGTTATTTTTTTCTTAAATTTTTCAGTAATCATCCTTTTGTACTAAAGATTTCATAACATTGCAAAATCACTAAACAAAAACAAAGACGAAGCATATAATTCGGCTGCGTAAACATTCCATTTTATGATGGTCCATGTCAATATTACTATTCGGGGCAGAGTGCAAAAGATAGGCTACAGGTTTCTTAGCATGCAGGCAGCCGTTAAATTCGGCATACATGGCTTTATCATGCCGCTTGATAAGGACAAATTGTATATAGAAGCCGAAGGCCCTGAAGAAAAAATAGAATTATTTAAAGAATGGTGCCATAAGGGCCCCTATCCTCATAACATTAGCCAGGTTTCAATCGAAAAAGGCGAGATGAAGAATTTTACATCTTATGAGATATTGAGTCGTGGAAAATAATACCTCCATAAAAAAAAGTTGCCGTAAATAAACCGCATTTGACACCAACATTTGCAGCTAAAAACAGCAACTTCTTCCTAAATGAATTTTTAACAGGGTAAAGGTAAGATAATTAATAATTGAAAAGCAAATCTTTTAAAAAAAAATTACTAAGTCAGGTAATTTCAATGACTGAAATATAACCCTGCCATATGAATCCCAATATCTGAATATTAAACGCTTTGTGCGTTCTATCTAACGATGTCGTATTTAGGATCTTTTCCCAGTTTTTCGAGTAATCCGTTGATCTCTTTTTTCAGTTCAATCATTTTCAGCTCACGGTCGATAAAATATCCGTTGAGGCGTTTCAATTCGTTGGCAGTTTTGCGCAATTCTTCTTCGTCGCGTTTGCGCTCAGTAACATCACGGCAGATCACGTAAGTGCCGAGATAGTTTTTATCTGCATCATAAATAAAATTCGCATGATCTTCGCGCCATATGTATTGCCCATCTTTTCTTTTGACCCTATAAGTATAATAGAGGTCGGGCATCTTAATATCCATGGCATTTAGTATTTCGGCAAAAAGACCTTCGCGGTCTTCGGGATGTATTCCAGTGCCAATAGCAGTCATATCATTGCCAATTTCATCTTCAAAGGAATACCCCAGTTGTTTCAGATAAGAAGGAGAAACATAACTGATCTTTTGATCGGCTCCAAAAGCCAGTATGCCATCTGAAGTATGCTCGGCTATCAGTCTGTATTTGCGTTCGCTTTCGTCAAGTTTTTTCTCAATGAGTTTACGGTCCGATATATCACGGGTGATCGAAAGTATGTGCGGCACATTTTGAATAGAAATGATACAAGCAGACATGAGGCCTATCTTAACAGAACCATCTTTACAGCGGAAGGTGGCTTCCATGTTCTCAATAATTCCTTTGCGCTTGAGCACCTTTATCAGATGGGCTCTTTCCACTGGTTTGGCCCATATCTTCATTTCGAAGGAGGATACATCAATTACATCTTCACGTGTATATCC
>CAZNRQ010000104.1:0-8733 GCA_964574845.1 uncultured Bacteroidales bacterium | reverse complement strand
CCGTTCTGGAGGGAAGTTTCAGACGAAAATCTTATATCAATAATAAAATAAAAAGCTGGAACCAGATAGATTTAGGTATAAGGCAGTATTTCAATTGGAAGATCACTTTGAATCTTTCGTACAGTTATATCCCGAGGTTTTATATCAGACATTTCCGCGATGATGATTTGGTAAATATTTATGGTTATACTCCTGAAACTTTTCAAGCATTTGAATTTGCTAAAAATGATTATGGCTTGTGGATCGAGAAAGCATTCTTCAAGCATAATTTTACACGGTTGAGGTTCGCATTTGATTATGAGCAAAATTTCTATAATAAATACTTTACTGAATATGATTGCAACAACGAGATTTTTGCGATAAGGCTCTATCAGTCGATAAGGGATAAAGTGAAGTTTAAAATAGGGTATCAATATATTATTTCGAATGCGAGAGGTTATGATAGTTCTCAGGAAACGAAGGAGAATTCTGATGATTCTGACCCCTCCTTCAAAGCCGATGAGATTAGCGGTTCGATAGAATATCCATTGCCACGGATTTTTAACAAGCAGCACACTGTCAGTCTTGATTTTGATTACAAAAGAAGTTGCTTTTCGTCTAAGCATTATCTGGAAATTGACAGAATACATGCCGGCAGAATTGATAAGTTCTATAATATTGAGATCAATTACGAAATAAAATTATTGCGCTCACTTTCAATTTCAGGTTTTTATAAATGGTGCAAACGGGATTCAGATACCAGGGCAGAAGCAAACAAAGTGTATCTTTCGCAGGAGAAAGACTATACACAGCAGCAATTTGGACTTGCGGTAACTTATAGTTTCAATGACATCAGGTTTGCGCGCTCCCATTCTAAACAAGATGACTAAATTCTTAATACGAACAACAGGACTATTAAAAATAATGATAATGATGAATATTCAAATAAACTTTTGGAAGAATAAGCCTTTCCACTTATTTCTAATCTTTATTCTTTTTGGATCAGGTTGTGCAAAACCAACTGATCCTATATCATTGGAGCCTGATAATGGCGGTTACACAATTGTAGGCAGATATGAAACACAAGGTTTTGCTCAGGATGTACTGAAAAAAGGCGATCTGGCTTATATAACACAGGGCGAAGGAGGTCTGCTAATTGCAGATGTTAGCAATCCTGCAAATCCTGTTGCTGTATCAACAACAACAGAAGATGTTCGTGGTTATTCCACTAAAATTTTAATGAAAGACAGTGCTGTCTATATTGCTACAGGAAGTTTTGGAGTAACAGTGGTTAATGTTTCAAACCCCTTACATCCTGTAGTAACTGCTTCCAATACCTCAATGAAGCCGGCAAAGAACCTTCATATTCTTGGGGATTACCTTTTTACAGCCATTAGTGAGACAGGGGTGAAAATTGCCAATATTTCTGAGGTCCTTTATCCTGATCCTCGCACAAGTATTCAAACAAGTGGTTATGCAATGGGTGTTTGCACTTCATTAGACAGCAATTTATTGTTGGTTGCATGTGGTGAAATGGGATTGCAGGTTTTCGACATTTCAAATTTTTCGCAGGGTTTTGGAACCTACCCTTTTGTGGGCAATTGCGACACCAAAGGATATGCTGAGGCTATTACATTATCAAACACAAGCCCTATTGCTTTTATGGCATGCGGTACAGCGGGGTTGCAGATTGTTAATTTTGCCGACACGAATCACATTTTTGTCACAGGTTCGTATTCCACAGGTGGATATGCTAAGGACCTGATATATGAAAATGGTAAGGTTTTTATAACTACCGAAGGAAGGGGTCTTCAAATCATAGATGTTTCGGATGTAAGCAATCCTGTATTAATTGGAGTTGTAAAAACATCTTTTGCTTTAGGCCTTGATGTAGACCCAAGCTATATTTATGTGGCTGACGAAGACGAAGGATTGATTATAATTGCAAGACCTTAAGAAACGTAATTAGTGGGTAAAATCATGATAGTTCTTGACGGCAGAAATATTGAAACGACATTAGTATGAGTTGGGGTAAGAATAATTTAAATTAATCAGGGCAATTTTTTAATGTGAAGAAATAAATGTACAGTTTAATAATAATTATTTTATTAACGGTTTTTCTTGTAATTTATGGATTGGTAGAATACAGAAATCACCACAGATATGTCTATAAAATTCCTATTCGCATTCATGTTAACGGCACACGTGGTAAATCCAGTGTGACGCGTCTTATTGGTGCTGGATTGAGGGCCGGAGGAATTAATACTATAGTAAAAGTTACCGGGACATATCCTCGATTAATTCTGAATGATGGCAACGAAGTTGAAATTCACCGTAAGGAAAAAGCCAATATCATAGAGCAGTTAAAAATTGTAAAGTATGCTGTTATGCATAATGCTGATGCCTTGATTATTGAATGCATGGCCTTGCAACCCCTCTATCAGAAAATTACTGAAAGGAAAATGGTTCATGCAACCATAGGTGTGATCACTAATGTTCGTCTCGATCATTTAGATGTGATGGGCCCCGGATTAATGGATGTAGCAAAAGCCATTAGTTATACGATACCAACCCAACAGCATTTTTTTACTGCCGAAAATAGGATATACGATTACCTTGAAAAAGTTGCAAAGAAAAAGAAATGCTTTTCTTTTCAGTCGGATGAAAATACTGTCACCAATGAGGAAATGGCAGGCTTCACATATATTGAACACAAGGAGAATGTAGCCTTGGCCATTGCAGTATGTGAGCATCTTGGTGTCAATAGAAAAACTGCATTGAGAGGTATGTATGCTGCTATTTCCGATGAAGGTGTTTTGACAAAAGCTGTCATTATAAAAGATAATAAAAAAGTAACATTCTTTAATGCTTTTGCTGCAAACGATCCTGAATCAAGCCTTATGATCTGGAATAATATTATCAGATACTCCCCTGAGGAAGATTTAAAGGTTATAATGGTAAACACAAGGGAAGACCGCCTCGACCGCGCAAGACAATTGGTGGAGATGATAAGTAATAGCATTTCTGCGGATTATGTGATTTTTATAGGTCAGCGCTCTGAAGTAGTAGAAGATCTGGCGTTGAAAAACAATATATCTAAAGAAAAAATTGTAAATATTGGTTGGGTAACCCCAAAAGAAGTTTTTGATAGCGTAATGACAAAAATTCCTGAAAGTGCTACTATTGTTGCCATTGGCAATATGGGAGGCATGGGTGCCGATGTGGTAAAATATTTCGAAAAAATGAGTCTTTCAAAAATTTAACAATTATGGTAGAATTTGCAATAGCTTTCGGACTGGTTTCAAGTCTTTTTTTTATGGAGGCATTTGGCCTTGCTGCGGGAGGAATCGTTGTCCCCGGATATTTTGCCCTTCAGTTGTCACATATTGACCAGATAGTTGCTACTTTTATTATTGCTATACTCACCAGTTTGATAATAAAATTAATTGGAACCTTTACTTTTATGTATGGCCGCAGACAGATGGTGCTATGTTTACTTATCGGTTGTATTCTTGCTCTTATTTCTCATCATTTTCTGGTATTTAATGTTTACGAAAATACATTCCGGCTCGAAGCACTGGGTTGGGTTATTCCCGGACTTATCGCACATTGTATAAACCGACAGGGTATTATAAAAACAGTTAGTATGCTTATTATTACATCTGTCATCGTCCGCTTTTCTGTCATTTTATTATTTAATGGTTCTTTAATTCCCTGACAATATGAAATTTCTTAATCTGATAAACATCCGTTCAAATTATGTACTAATCTTTTTAGCGCTACTTTCCTTGGGTGGATTTTTTATTGTTGAGAATAATAAAATAATGCGGAAAGATACTTGGTACAAAGAAAAACTTGAAGCAGCGATATTATGTAAAAAAGCCACTCAGACTATTAAAAATTATCATTATGGTCATGCAAAGTTCATCAATAGTTTTAACGACCCGAATGAAACCGGAATAATTGGCAATGAATATTCTCCTATCACATCGGAGAAAGGTTCTTTCTCTGCAAAATCAACGGCTACCAATCCAAACTTTGCAGCACTTGTTGTACATTTTCTGAAAGATATTGATGTTAAAGAAGGCGATTATGTTGCAGTGGGAATAACTGGTTCATACCCTGCACTAAATATTGCTGTCTGTGGTGCTTTGCAAACCTTGAAACTCAAACCGATTATAATAAGCTCTGTATCATCTTCGAGTTGGGGAGCAAACAATCCGGAATTTACCTGGCTTGATATGAATAAGGTCCTTTGTGATTCAGGAATTATAACTTTCAGATCTGTGGCAGCTTCCATTGGTGCAAGTGGGGATATAGGAAGAGGTTTAAGCCTTGAAGGCGTTGAAATGAGCAAAGAAGCCATTAAAAGAAATAATGTAAAACTTATTTGCTTCGATTCTATAAAGAACAATGTCGCTCTAAGAATGCATATATACGACAGCTGCGCAGGAGGAAAGCCAATAAAAGCTTACATTAATGTAGGCGGTGGTATTGCAAGTCTTGGTTCTTCAAAAAATGAAGGACTTTTACCTTCGGGTTTGAATAAAAAAATCTCTTTGCAGAATTTTCCTGAAAAAATAGGAGTTGTCTACGAAATGGCTAAAAGAGACATTCCTGTTATTCAATTGCTTGATGTTCATGCGCTGGCATCAAAGTATGATTTGCCCTTAAATCCTATCCCCCTGCCTGCGACGGGCAGTGGAGAATTGTTTGAGTCCAGAAAATATAATCTGTTCGTCCTTGCGCCCATTACTTTTGTGCTTCTGGCATTAATAATTCTTATCATTTATCAAGACAAAAGAAATGTAAGACTCGGAAAGGATATTCTTCGCACTGAACAGAAAACAGAAAATGATTTAATTCTATAATATTTTATTATGAAAAAGAAAGCGGCCTTATTAAATACGTTTAGCTTTATACTGTTGATATTATTTCAGCTAAACTTGTATGCTCAGATGAATAGGGTGAAATACAATATCAAAGGGAATCTTTTGACCTATTATGCTTTATCACGAGATAGTGCAACCCATATTTCTGTAAAGGGCCCCGGAAAACTTACGCTCACAACATTTGCCCGTTTTACAAGAGAAAGTCCTGACAGTATTTCATATACGGTTGTTTATAAAATCGATAATACAGACGTAAGGGCTTTTACAGCTAATAAAGTAATTAGGGCAGGACGGGATGTTTATATTCAGGCTGTTGAAGATAAGCCTTCTACAGTGAAAACATTTTCAATAAAAGTTAAACCCGGTGTTCACGATTATGATTTCCTTATGCTATATAAATCGCCTCAGGTTGATCTTCGTTACAAATTTGTACCCGATTCAGTGATTGAATGGAAAGATAAGTCTTCACTTAATGATTCCTCTCAAGTAGATATTAAAATTGATAAATTAAGCACAAAATCGTATTATCGTTTTTCTGCTGAATCCCCTCAGACATTTAAGGTTAAAGGGCCTACATCTCTGAGAGTTATAACCCGGTTGGAATTCAATTATACCATGCAGGGGTTAATTTCTTACCGTGTAAGTGTAAAACGAAACGATACCATAATCGGAACCTATAAATTGGAGGGATTTCCTTCACAGGAAGCACAATATGCAAATAATAGAAAACTTATACCCGGCTCTGTTCAGGAATTTTTTCTGGATGTTCCGGCAGGAGATAATAGTTATGAGTTTACTCTGTTGGATAAGAAATTCACATCTCTGATAAGAGTTTCAAAAGGAAGCAGGGTGCTGAATACAGAAGATAATAAAAAATAGTTTTTAAACTATTTATTACTAGTTTTCTTACTTTTACTTTTTATGTTTGAATTTCCTGTTTAAATAAACAATTATGAAGCAGATTCTATTGATATTTTTTATATTAGCAAGCTGCATGCTTCATGCCCAGAACGGACGCAAGACACAAAAGGCTATTGTTATATCTTCGAATATCGACAGTATGATGGTTTATGAAAAAAGATTTTCTACCAATGACTCAACACCTCCTCCCCCAAATATAAAATGGTATGAATACATTAAAGGGAAAAAGAATATTCTGGTTATAGCAGGACATGCAACGGCTCAAACAAGAGAAGGTAAAATGAGACAGGCAGATGCAGGGACAGGTTCTCTTGCCATTGAACTGAATAAACTAACGGGGGTCCCCATTTTATACACAACTTATTTTACTCCTTCCGACCCTAACTATTATGACAACAATGAATTTAAAGACAGCCTGGCCCGGCTGTTGATCGAGTTGAAACCGGTTTTTGTTATTGACTTACACAGTTCCTGGCCATCAAGACCCTATGACATTGATTTTGGTACCATGAAGGGCAGGTCTTATTTAAACAGAAAATGTTTTCTGCGCAGGTTAAAGAAAACATTTATCCATGAAGGACTTATTAATCAATCCCAGGACTTCTTTCCAGCGGCAAAAAATCTGACTATTACAAAATTTGTATCCGGCAAAGGAATTCCTTGTATACAACTTGAAATCAATTCCAATTATCTCACACCCGAGCTGGGAAATATTTACGCACAAAAGACGGCCCAGTTGCTCCAGGCATTGATTCACTTTGTTAACGAAACAAAACAATGAAGTTTACAAGCTTCAGTGAATTAAAAAAGGCAAGACCAGATTCGTTTAGAATCAAAAAGCGTAACAGAAAGGGTGATTTTTTGTTTTTTGCACCTCACGCAGGTGGTATTGAGCCCGGGACTTCAGAAATTTGTAAATGGTTTAATAAAAAACCCTGGTCATATTATGTTTTCGAGGGAATCGGAAAAAATTGCAGAGAATTACACATTACTTCAACACTCTTTGATGAACCTCATCTTATCAAACTGCTTGGTAAAAAGAGATATGCTGTTTCAATTCATGGAATGATTGATGATGGCTATGAGACAATTAATGCTGATATTTTTTTAGGCGGACTGAATAGTGAATTGATAAAATTAACGCAGACAAATCTGAATACTTCCGGATTTAAAGTCATTACTAATATTGAATTGCCTAACTCCTTGCTTAGCGGTAAGGAGCCACAAAATGTCACAAACAGGTGTCTGAGTAATATGGGTATGCAGATTGAAATTTCGGAAAAGTTGAGACGATTATTTTTTACTGGAGAGTTAAAAAGAAAAGAGGGCCGAAGTGAAACAACTGCACTTTTTGAGGTCTTTTGTAATCTAATTAATGAATCAATTCTAATTTATAGACAACAGCTAATAGTATAGATGGCCGTGCCGCTCCACGAAAGCTTTAGGGGTGGTGTTTCGATTGGATATAGTTGTTGTACATATTCTGATTGGCAAATTCTAATATGTTAAGATCACGTTAGCGGGGCGCATGATTTGTATGGTGTGGTCTAGAAGTCAATATTGGTCATTGATTGTCTTGGTAGTCATTATTAGTCATCGGGGTCAATTTAATTAAATTTTTTTCCTTCCTATTTTTACCTACCGAACGTCAAATAGCGGATGAAAGGGATGAGTGAATTTTTTATGTAATATCACAGTGGTTAGTTTGATTGAGCATTACTGTTTACTTTTTATTAAGGAATTCTCTCGAGTTTTCCTTACATTTGTTCTTTCTAACAATCCCCGGATCATGAAAAATATAAAGCAACTTTACCTTATCATCAGTATCGTGGTTTTAGTCTTCACCTCCTGCCGCAAACAACCGGATACTTTCGGCCCTCAGATCACTATTACCGCCCCCACTGAAAACCAACAGTTCAACATCTACGATGGCATCACCGTTCATGCCAACATCTGCGACGATCGCAAGCTCGCCAGCATCGACGTCAGCGTCACTGACGAAGAATTCACCACCATTATGACCACCTCTACCATTTTCCCTGAAAACAATTGCCAGGACATCAGCCTTTCCATCCCCATCAGCGATATCCATCTGCCCACAGGCAACTACTATCTCCTCATACGCGCCTCCGACGGAACCAACGAAACCAAAAAGTTCCAGAAGATCTACATCACCACCCTCCCCAAAAAGCTCAACTACCTGGTGGTGGTCAGCAAAAACGCCGGACAGATAAAGATCTCCAAAATCGACTCCACCAACACCCTCACCCTGCTCAAAACCCTCACCACCGACTATTGCGGTTCGGTCGTCAGTAGCGATGCCCAGCAGTTTTACATAGCAGGGCGCTACACCGGCGATGTGCAGGTCTATAGCACTATAGATTGGGAACTTCAGTGGAGCGTACCCTGCATTGTTAGTCCGCCTTTTCCCTATTTCGAAGCCATTGATGTGCACAAAAAGATGCTCTACGTATCCTATCGCGGCGGAAAATTCGAAGTTTACAATGCCAATGGCAGCATACGTGCCCAAAAAGCCATAGACAACGGCAACTATGCCCTTCTGTTCAGACCTGTAGGCAACTACCTCATCACCTACGAGCGCAATCCTTCGGGCATGTCGAAAAACATGGTGATTTACTATACACCCTCCTATTCCGTCAGGCAAAAATTCACCCTCAATTACGAACTGCAAAGCATACAAAACCTAAATGATGAGCAGGGCCTTTTGTTTTGCAACCATGTCAACTACGTCACCTTTAAGGTAGTCGATATAGCCGGCCAAACCCTTACCAATATGGGAACCACCTACGATTACCCTATCAAATCCGTAGCTCACATCTACCAGAACGAATATGCCTATATCGGTGGAAATAGTTTTTTCTATTACAATTATCCTGAAATAAGTTCCTTCGCGCTCAACTATGGCACCAATATAGACCAT
>CAZNRQ010000103.1:0-8846 GCA_964574845.1 uncultured Bacteroidales bacterium | reverse complement strand
GTACCATTCGTTCTAAGTAAAGCAACGCCCATGGTAAATTAGGAAAAACCTCAACGGAATCCATTAGCGGATAAAACAAAATAATAACCTTTTTCTCCATTATTTTTTGATTTAAGCAAAAGCAATTAAACTAAACACATAATTAAAACCATCAATTTGTTTGTAAAACCAACATTACTACAATAACATTAATAAAAAGAATTTAAAGGTCGATACTGTTTCGATGTAATTGTTTTCCACTGAATTTTTTTTACCTTCTCAACGAAAAGTCTTCAAATTGAATTTCCATTCAATTTAACTACGTTCAGTTTGAGTTCGTCTCGACAGTTTAAAATTACAAAAAAATAATGAGATTTACAACTGACACATAAATCACAGACTCATACGAGGTTTTCCCAGGTGTTTTTATTAATAATACATTGCAATTATTTTGTTTTAATCACCTTATAATCCATTTTATTTAATTGTTCTTAAACTCATTAATTGAACCCGATCTATAAAATTTATTATTTTTAATAAAGTCTGTTTGTCAAACAGAATTCCGCTTTGAAATGAAAGATCACAACATGTTTATGAATTAAACCAAGGCACCATTATTTGGTTGAAAATTATAAGCGTGATTTGTAGGTCGAAACTGATTCGAGATAACTATTTTTAGTTTTGAATCTAATGATTTTTGCAAACCAGGGCGGAGTGGAGGAAAATTTCATCCAGTTAAACCTTGTTCTGAAAACAATTACCGGATATATTATCATGTTCAGCAAAAAAGCAAATGGCATTTTCCGTAGAGAAAAGTTGCGAAAAAAAAGTGGATTGGTAAAAGGATAATAATAGTTTAGAAATGTATCAAGCTGGCCATGAAAATCCTGGTCATACCAGGGTGCAGTAAACTTCCCCGAGAAAAAAGCAATCAAGCCTTCAATGGTGGGCGGATAAGAAAAGCCACTACTTACACATATGTGGAACATTGGTGTTTTTGGAATGGGTTTAAAGAAATTGACATTAACATCTATCTCTGGATTGATAAGTTTGGCCTTACAGATTACCTTTAAGGTTTTCCGAAAATCTCTTTCAGGATCACCTGGAAAGCAGACCATGGTAAAAATCCGGTTATGAATTTGGTGTTTTTGTAGCAATTTGACCATTTTCAGGATGTCGTCAACTTGTATGTTTTTATGTATTAGATCTAAAACATCCTGATCGCCGGATTCAGCCCCTATCTTAATTCTCCTGCATCCTGCCCTTGTCATGAGTTCAACATCTTCTTCTGAAAAGTGTTTTAGAAAATAACCTATATGAGCATTGGCCTCCCAGGTCAAATCCAGATCAGTCTCAACCATGGCATGGCAAAAATCAATGACAAATTTCTTTGCAGCAAAAAAATTATCATCGCTGAAAGTCAGATGACTGATATGTCCCTCTTCCTTGAGGAACCTAATATCCTGTATTATTTCAGTCATATCTTTTGGATACCATTTGCTCCCAAAAACCAGAGCCAGATTACAAAAACCACATTGATTAGGACACCCTGTAGAAGCCATATAGTCAGCGCCCCGACTATTTTCGCCCACCACTCCATTCATATCGATCAGACGATTGATGTCAAATAAACGCAGATTAGGCCGGGGGTAATGTTTGGGGTTGCACAAAGACTCATTCTGATTCTGTATAATTAGTCCTTCCCTTTGATACCAAATTCCTGAAATATCATGTGGAAGTTCATTGCGAAGCAATTTTTCTGCGAACAGTTTTATGGGCATTTCGCCCTGTCCCACACAAATATAGTCGGCATAACCACTGTTGAGAGCCATTTCGGGAAAAGCTGACGGAAACCATCCTCCCCATAAGATTGGCGCATGACTTACCGATCTTACTGTTCTGGAAAAATTTAATCCGCCTACCATCTGGTAGCCAATCATGGCACTTACTCCGGCAAAAAGCAGCCTGTCGGCTACATTTTTTACTATATCAGCATAGTCCGGATGAAGCCTTTCATCAATCAGAATGACTTCCATTTCCGGTTGACGCAGCATACGTTCAAGATATATCAAGGCCCAGGGATAATTATTGGGTGGATTTTTTTCTTCTACCAGCGGAAAAAAGAGTATTACAGCCTTCTTCGTCATAGGTTGCTAAATATTGGGAGTACAAGAGGCCATTCCGGATTTTTCAGGTGGCCGATGCAATCCTATTTGTAAAAAACGGTCCAGATTTTTTTCATAAGTTCGTGCTACTATTTCAGAAAGCCAACGTTCCACACGGGCAGAAGCATAAAACTGCATTCCCTTGAGGGCCACATCGCTATTTGGAGCTTCGCGAATCAGGTTATCGACCAATTCCTCGATCAGGCGCATATTTACCGGACAATCCTTTCCCAGATATTTTAGCTCTTCCTCAATGTAGTTCTGAACCTTGGTCAGAAAAATGTCCTTAAGTTCTTCTATGCCTTTTTGATAAAAGCCCTCCTGTTCTCTGATGTCGGCGTCTCTTTTCCACCCCTCTATCTGTCGTATAAGATCCTGATAGCAGGTTGCATTCTGGTTTTGCACATAGCTCCCCCCCTTAAGGGTGAATTTTTTTAGGTGATTGATCACTTCCTCAATCTTTTCGGACCTCATGCTCCAAATGGCGCTATAAGGAGGATAGAATACTGTGTTAAACAAAAACAGCATATCTCTTTCATCCACAAAACGGGTAAGATTGGGTATGTCGTGCCAGTTTTGCTGAAGGGCGCACATTTTAACGGTAAAATCTGTATTCTTCCTGAGAGTATACTGGTAGAATTTTTCCAAATGAGCCATCACATTATCATAATTGGCATTGATCCTGATACGACAGTAAGTTTCCTGGTCTATGGCATCCAGCGAAAATGCAATATTAAAGGCCAGAGATTCGAGATAGTATTCGGTCTTTTGATTAAAAATGGTTCCATTGGTCGACACGGAACATCTGATAGCAGGATTATGTTCTATCATCAGATCCCAAACCCTGGAAAACTCTTTTGCAAAAAACGGTTCCCCTCCGGAAAAAGACGCTTCGCGCAGATGAGGAATAAAGGGAAGTATCTGCCTGAAAAAATCATCATCATACTGGCTCTTATAGGGTTGCTTGTTCTCGCGTTGGGTCCTGACAGTGGCGGAATATTCTCCATTGCACATAATGCATTGCAAATTGCAGGCATTGGATATCTGAAAATCAATAGAAGCAGGATAATCGTTATCGCTTTCCGGTAAAAAATCGTAACGCCAGGCCCCAACATTAAAAAAATTCTTTTCATTAATGTTTTTTCGGCAGTCGACACAGCCATACGAAAGGTCGTTGTGTTTGATAAAATCCCTTAATTTTTTCGACCTTTCACTAAACCATATTTCCTGTAAATTGTTTTCAGGATAATGTCCCAAAGGAAACAACTTGTTATACCAGCAAACCTGCATGGCCCCGGTGTGCATGAAGGTCATGGATTTGAAAGGGGCATGACAAAGCCGATGGGATTTGTCTTCATTCCTGATCTTGTTAAATTCGCGGACAATGCTTTTGTGCACCGGGTGAAACCGTCTTTTATCAGAGTCGGAAAGAAAACCAAATATACCCATACCTTACTTTTTTGTGGCAAAAATATTTACCACACTTAATTTAAATACAAATTTAAGGATTAATGCTCAGATTGTCGTCTAACTTCCCTCTTATCGTATTGACAAAAATCAAAAATCGCGGTTGAACATGGTTCCTCAATTTTTTTCAGTGAATAATTACAGCGGATAACCGTAACCTTTGATGGCCTCCAGGCCGAATTGATTTATCAGTTCTTGGTTAGAGGTTTTATAGTAATCATGAATAAATAATTTCAGATTGTTGCTGAGCATTTCTTTACTTGAGAACTTTTTCCCGAAAATAGAATATTGATTCAATTTGTCAACATTTAAATTAAGATGTGTATATATCCAAGGAAAATTCAGATAGTTTTTTTTAGGCTGCAATCCTTTTGAAAAAAACTTATTAGATTTCTGTAGGAGACTGATTAGCCCAATTCTTAATTTTTCATTTTTCTTTTGATAAGAAATATTGTCCATATCAATCGACATGTCAAATTTTGATACAAACTCATGTAAAAATCGAAAATTGTCTTCTAAAAACTCCTCATATAAAAAAACATGAACATTTTCTGCGCCAAAACAGTCCTGGTATTCTTTTATGGCTTTGGCATAATTCAAATAGTCAAAAGAAAAAAAATCCCCATCATTATTCGAGTTTAATTTGTAAAAAGTATCAATTTTTTCAGTGCCCCCCCTTTTAAGATAACTAGAATAAAGGGACGACAGAAACTCGTACTGATTACGAATAAATATTATTATTGTTGCTTCAGGAAATTGAATTTTAAGGTGTCTGAGAAAAAAAGGACGGAAAGTTCCAATTTTTAATTTGCCTTCCCCAAATCCGGATAAGGCGTGGGTGGCTATGATCTTAAGCTCCCTTTCAACATATCTTTCGTCGGGTCGCACTTCGAAATATTCTTTTCCCGGAGTCATATCATAAAAAAGATTTTCATTATAAATGATACCTGCATTTTTCACGTAGGGATAAAAATTTCCTAAAAACCATTTGGTGGCAGTTTTGGGATAACCAATATGAAGTATTACCTTTGACATTATCTGCAAAAATAACATAAATTCGGCAGGTAAATGGCTCGCCTCTCATTAATCGTAACAGAAAAACACCCAAGGAATGGTTTACAGATATAAATGTCGGGTTACAGTCCATCATCTTACAGTACCATATTATTCAACGCACCTATCCATTTTAAGACAGAGTGAAATAAATAAATATAAATTATAGTAAATTATGAACAACAACGAAGTTAAAATAGTAGAATGTAAAAAAAATGAAGACAATAAAAGGTTTGACGTTACAATTAATCTTAGCCTTGAGTATCTATCGTTGATAAACTTATTATTGTCAATAGATGAACAATATAACTCGCAAAAAAGACTCTGTTTAAAAAGCAGTAGTATGTGGCAATCCGATTATTTTGAATGGCAGAAAGAGTTAAGGGATAAACTAATAAAACAAATTGAAACGCTTTTTGGCGTTACTATAAATTCTGAAAGTTTATCAATGGAAGTAGTGTTGGCAAATAAGCAGGATTAACAGTAATGAAAATTCTTTCAATTTCATCGCCAATAAGAACAACATTAGTTTCTTCATTAGAAAAGTCGTCCTTAATTGGTAAAAAATTCCATTTATTTTCATTATACAGAACAACGTTAAATGCACCAAAACACCCCAAAATATGCTCTTTGTTTTTATCCTTAAAAATAATCATTGTAAGGAATGCAAACCGTACTGTTAATTTTAATTCTTTTGCAATTACATGAATTTCATTTTTTGTCATAATAGTTAAGTTTTAAGTTTGAACAAAAATACAAAATAAATGACATTATCAGAATTACACAGAAAATTTGGAACACAGGACAAATGTATTGCTTATCTTGAAAAACTAAGGTGGTCAAAACAACGTGCCTGTATTCTTTGTGGCTCTGTTAGCGTAAAGAAGCGAAAGAAGTCTATCCGCTGGCATTGCAATGACTGTAACAGGGATTTTAGCGTACTCATGGGGACAATCTTTGAAGGAACACGATTGCCATTACCAAAGTTCTTTGAGATAATATTCCTCATGAATAATGCAAAGATGGGAATCAGTGCTGCTGAAATTGCAAGAGCTGTTGGAGTAAAATATCAAACGTCGTGGTACGCTTGCCATAGGGTAAGATGCGCTATGATTGATAGCGAATTGAGGCTTGAGGGCATGGTAGAGTTCGATGAAGCATATCTGGGAGGGAAGCCCCGAAAGAGGAAATTGCCCGACAATACGCCATCCTTAGCAAGAGTAACAGAGAAGCGTGGCAGGGGAACAAAAAAAGTGCCTGTTGTTGGAGCAGTTGAGAAAAAAGGCAAGGTCTACGTGAAGATTGTCGAGAAACTATCATCCCGAAACCTATTAGCAATGCTCAAACAAGTTGTAAAAACTGACGAGAGTATTGTTATAACAGATGATTTTAAGAGTTACAAGCAATTCGACAAAGAGGTTGAACATATCACCATAAAGCATTCAGAGGGGTATGGTAAGGGCATAAAAACGGTGAATACAATTGAGGGTTTTTGGTCAATAATCAAGAACGGAATCAAGGGTAGTTATCGGAGTATCAGCAAAAAGTATCTTCCGTTCTATTTAGCGGAATTTTCTTACAAGTTTAATAACCGTCATTTACAGAAAAACGGATTTGAAACAATCCTTATAAACACTGTAAAAGACGAGAAATGTATGTTAAATTATAAACCAGTCCGAGATACTAAGGAAATAGCCTATGGTAAAAGGACACAGAAAAAATGCCTGTCTTAAAATGGATAGGTGCGTTATTCAAATAATTTCTTTTATTTTGCAATAGATTAGGATATTGTTTTAATTAACTTTATAAAACAGAGGAAATATTACCCGTGATTATACCTTTTTATGGCGTAAAGAAATATTACGCAAACCATCAGCAATTGATGCTGAGCATTGTTGATGATGTTTATTCCAGCGGAAATCATTTTGGGAAAGAAACCGAAGATCTTGAGGCTGAATTATGCCGTTTTACCGGAAGAAAGTTTGCCGTTGGATTAAATAGTTGTACTGATGCCATTTATTTGGCACTAAAAAGTGCCGGTATCGGACGAGGAGACGAAGTATTGGTAACATCTTTTTCTTTTATTGCCTCAGCCAGCCCCATTCTTAGGGTCGGAGCTATTCCTGTATTTGTAGACATCTGTCCTAAGAATTTTCTAATGGATTTGCATCAACTGCAAATGAAAATCACCTCCAGGACCAGAGCCATACTGGCAGTTCATTTATTCGGGCAAACACTGGATATGGAAGCCCTGGAATCATTGGCACAAAAAAATCATCTGATAATAATTGAAGATGCTGCTCAGGCTTTAGGCGCTGAATGCAGAGGTCGCAAGGCTGGCAGCATGGGTCTGACAAGTTGTCTGAGTTTCGATCCCACTAAAGTGATCAGTGCTTTTGGAAGCGGAGGGGCTCTTTTGACCGATGATGAAATGATTGTACGAAAGGTCCGGCAATTAAGATACCATGGCAAAACTTCAGAAAATGACTTTGCTTATACTGGTTATAACTGCCGACTGTCAGGGACCGCCAGTGCACTGCTTACCTTTCAGTTGAAGGAACTTTTAAATATGAGGATTGTAAAACTTAGAGAGATCGCAGACATTTATTCACAGAGACTGCATGGTTTCGTGGATATTGTTCTTCCTCTTTCTGATTTGGGCCATTACCATATTTACCACAAGTATGTGATACGAACCATATTCCGTGATGAATTAAGAAATTTTTTAAAGACCCGGGGTATAGAAACCATGATACATTATCCTGTGCCTATGCCTGATTACACCTTGTTCGGCGAAGTTGACAATCAAAACATACAATTTCCTGCAAGCAGACAGGCCGGCAAAGAGGTGTTTTCTTTGCCTATTTATCCTGAGCTAAGCACAGAGGAAATTGATTATATTTGTAAAAGTATTCTTTCTTTTAATCCTTAATTATGGTTATTGTTGGCGCTGGTGGGCTCGGCAGGGAAATCCTCACAATTCTTATCGAAGATAATTTTCAGGACGACATAGTGTTTTATGACGAAAATCCACAGATTGAGCCACTGTTATATCATAGGTATCCCGTGTTGCAAAACCTTTCGGCCCTGAAAGAATTGTTTAATAATGGTGACAAGAGATTTGTTACAGCCATTGGTTCGCCTCGTTTGCGTGAAAAACTCACAAACAAAATTGAAAATAAAGGTGGCATCCTCTGTTCAGTTATTTCTAAAAGAACAACTATTTTTCATTTTAATCCCAGTTATCAAGGAGCCATAATTCAACCGGGAGTTGGCATTTCATATGGTGTCGAGATTGGCACAGGATCAGCCATTCATATAAATGCTACCATTGGTCACTGTGTTCAAATGGGCCGCTACATTAACATCGGTCCGAATGCATCCGTTATTGGCCCCTGTACCATTGGTGACTATTCCTATATCAGCGCCCAAACTTGTGTATTGCCAAATGTAAGCATTGGTAAACATGTAATAGTTAATGCAGGGATGGTGGTGGATCGTGATCTGGCAGATTACGAAATTTTCTAAATTATTTCTGCAAGTTTCGGGTATCGGCAAATGCAAGCGATGTTCCCATTATATTTTTTATGTTTTTTAAACTTTCTATTTCACTCCTTAATTTGATAAGAGCCCTGTTTACCCCGGTGTAAGTGGCAGAATTATAATCATGCCATAAAATTATTCCGCCCGATGGCCTTAAAAGTTTCAGGGCTAGTTGCGTGTCATTCAAAACATACTCATAGGTGTGTGATCCGTCGATAAATATCATATCTATACTTTCCTCAAAAGGGGTAATGTCGAAAGTGGCAGAATCTCCATATAAAGGTTGTATTTTTCTTTTTATATCCTGATAATTTAGAAAAACAAGAGGCTTGTTTTTTTTATTAATGTATCCTCTTTCATGTTTGCTGGTTCTGTATTTTGTTTCGGCCCTCTTTTGCAGGGGAAGGTCAAGTGTGAAAATTTTGGCATTTTCATTTGTGTTCATTGCTATATTCATCGTAGTTCGGCCATTGAAAGTTCCTATCTCAAAAATCCTTTCGGGCTGATATTCTATAAGTATCCTTGCAATTATTATTGACTCTGTTTCAGTAAGATTGCCATTAATAGTTGGTGAAGGATCAATAAAAATTTTATCTTTAAGTAATATTTTTTCAATGGTTACTTTTTGTAGTGTCGAAT
>CAZNRQ010000102.1:0-8863 GCA_964574845.1 uncultured Bacteroidales bacterium | reverse complement strand
GCAATGCGGGAATAGATGAGCAACCCCAGGGCCAGCAACATGCCCGCAAACACATGATATTGGAAAAAGATGGCTCCCAGCGAGCGGAAATAGATCACCCATGGCATGGGGATATTCAGCTTCCCAAACCAAACGTAGACATTCACCAGTCGCTCGCCTCCCATGGCATAGAGGTCGTTCAGAATAAAGATGCCGCGTTCGCTTATCTGCAGATTGGTAAACTGTCGGGTAGCCAATATCAGCATCCAAACGGCAAACAGAAAAGGAATGCTCAGGAATGGCAGACCGTATTTGCCAATCACGCCTTCCATCATCAGGGTGAAGAACAGCGCCAACATAGAAGCAAAGACCAGTATCAGCAAAAACTGTGAGTTCAGTTGGTAATAGCTGCCCAGAGCAAGGCCTGTCAGCAGGCTATTGAATCCATAGAATCCGGAAATGATATTGTTGCGGTTGAAGCCTATGATATAGGCCATCAGGTTGGTGAGCACCACGCACAATATACCACTGAAGCCGGCCACCCAATCGAAAAAGGTGACCAGTATCAGTATAAGCGCGAAGATGCGGTTGTCGGAGAAAAAGATCTGGGTATAGCTGTTCAGTATACTTTTCACAAAATGTGGAAAGAGGTTTCTGCCCTTGTTGAGGACTCCCGATATACTTGCAGCGCCGGCCATTTATTTCTGCTTACAATTCGAACTTTTTCAGATAATCAGGTGTGCGTTCAGGACCGGTAATGCTCTCCAGTGTTTCGTTGTCGCGAATGATATGAACATTTTCGTTCATGTCTATCATCACTATTTTGGGGCGCAGGGTGATGAATTGCATCCATTGGGTCATATTGTAGGCTCCCATTTGGTGAACCACTAGGTGATCGCCTTTGTTCAACAATGGCAGACTAATATTCTCGCGAACCACATCAATGTTCATACATAAAGGACCGTACAAAACCGTATCTTCGGCATAATGGGTGAATTCCTGTGCCGGAGAAACCTTATGATCGTACCAGAAAGCCGTGAACATAATATTCACACCGAAATCAAGAATGGTAGCTCTTTTCCCCGTCGATAAGCGTTTGTTGGCTATCACTGACCCAACCAAAAATCCGGCATCATCTATCAGGGCACGTCCTGTTTCCAGTATGAGCATGGGCAGCTTGTCCTGACGGAAATTGCTGTTGATCAAAACCGAGGTGATGGCCTCTGCATAATCATCGAAGGTGGGATTGGTGTCGGAGCCGGGCAGATAAGAACCCTTGAGGGTGTTTTTGGAGGTGAAACCTCCGCCCAGGTCAATGTATTTGATGTCGTGGTTATATTTATCCTGCAAGCCAATGGCCAGATCAGTAAGTTTGGTTGCGGCCACCGCATAGGCAGAAGGTGCCAGCATAAAGGTACCTATATGGCAATGCAAACCTACCAATTCCAGCTTTTCGCAACGCATGATCTTGTTCAGCGCATCCCAGGCTTGTCCGTTCTCATAGTTAAACCCAAAACGATCCCACATGGGATAAATGCCTGTATCCATATTCACACGAATGGCCACCCTGGGTCGTTTCTTCATGGAAGTGGCCAGATCGATGATGCTATAAAGCTCATCCAGATGGTCGATATGGAGCAGGGAATCATTGTTAATGGCTTTGGTCAGATCCGAAATCGTCTTATCCGGCCCATTAAAAATGATGTTCTTACCACTGACTCCATTGGCTATGGCCTTGTCGTATTCGAATCCGGAGACCACCTCGGCCCATGAGCCTTCCTGATGATAAGCACAGCAAACGGCATTCATATAATTGGTCTTATACGACCAGGCAAACTGTACCTTGGGATAACGTGTAGTGAAGGCTCTTTTAGCCTGCTGATAGGTGTTGCGTAAGGTGTTTTCTGATATCACAAATAGCGGCGAACCGTATTCCTTTGCCAGATCTTTCACAGCCACTCCGTCTATATGGGTCTTGGGCATGTATTCGCTGCGCATTCCGAATTTATTGGGCATTCCGGTTTCCAGTTTTTTCAGTACCGGACGTTCATATTTTTTCTTTTCCATGTTTTTCTGTTTTTTAAAGTTCTCCGAGTGTTGTTATCTTTTCAAATTCGCTGATGTCGACTATCAAATCGTAGGAATAGCGGACAAACATTTTGCCAATGGCATATTCAGTGTAAGGTTCTACCTTCTCGCCCATTGCCAGTTTCACCAAAGCTTCGGGTATATTCTGTCCGCAGCCCACCGCCAGATACACCCAGGCGGGAATACGCGGATTTATTTCCAGCAGGAAGTATTTCCCGTTGGCATCTTTCATCAGTTCCAGTTCGAAACCGCCTTTCCATTTGGTGGCTTTCACAAACTTCTGTGTCATATCCAACAACTGCTCTTCATCAATGGAGATACCTGCCCAGGCCTTGCCTTTATCGGTTATGAACTGCTTGCGCATAGGCACAGCTGCAATGGTATTTCCTTTGCCGTCGCCCAGGCCCACCACATTATATTCATGACCCATGACAAACTGCTGCACAATGATAGGCAAACCCCATTTGGCACTGATCTTATTGAAATAACTGCGGGCCTGCTCGGGATTGTGGGCTATGCCGGCATCGTAGAATTTGCCTTTGATCACCAAAGGATATATAAACTCATCCTGCAAACGAAACACTTCCTCAGGAGCATAAATGGTTTTGCTGTGGGGGACGGGAATATCATATTTCTTCCCAAACTCATCCAGATTGAACTTATGACGCTCCTCGAACTGCACCAGGGTAGGCAAACACATGTGTATGCCCATCTGTTTCAGTTGGGGTTCCAGTTTGATAAAGGAGAAAAGTTCTGCATCCAGGTTGGGGATGATCACATCCAGTTTTTCTTTCGAATGTATGTATTCAATGCGATCGAGCAGGCGTTCGGCTCCTGCCGAAGGGTAAGGCAACTGATAGGTTTTGTCGACCAGATCGTGCATATAGATGCCCGGATCGAGGGATTCGTAAGAAAGGCCAATGATGCGCGGTTCAAACTCTTCCGAATCCTTTATACCGCGTATCACGGGAATGCCCGGACCCGGACTGTCGATGGGGTTTATTCCCGTAACGCCAACAGTGATTTTAGTTCTTTTCATCGGGCTGTATCAGTTGGTGATGTTTCAATACATTGATGAAATCATAGAGGTCTTTTTCCATGGTAGCCTCGTCAATATTGTAGATACTGCAAAGTTCCTTTACAGCTTTTTCAGGTGATTCACCTTGTTTCAACAACTGAATAATTTCAGCACCAATGGGGTTTACCGAAAAGGATTCGCCGGTCATGGGATTCAGGCAAAAGCCATTTTCGCTTATGGCCAGGTTTTTATTTATCTTCATAGTCTTTTGTTTTTTTTGATCTGTTTTGTAAGTAAAGTTAGACGACATCTGTTTTCAAATCCCTCAGAAATTTTCTTGGGTAATAGTAAATACACCTGAAACCATGCTCACCCTTAGTTGGGTGTTAGCAGTTTTCATTGAATGTCGCCGCACTAAGTGATTTCGTAATACATTATTTTATTTTGGTCTACAACCAAACTACAAACTACAAAATTAATTCTTTTGGGGTGTTGCGAACTGAAATAATATTAATTTAGTGTAAAATTTGAACATGCGAAAGACCACTCCCGATCTGTTGAAAGGCATAGCGGTAATGCTGATGGTGCAGGTACACCTCACCGAAGTATTTGCCACAACCACTCATGCAGAGGGATTCTTGGGCAAACTCTCCCTCTTCCTGGGAGGCCCTCCGGCAGCCCCCATGTTTATGATCATCATGGGCTACTTCGCCATGCAGTCCGGCAGACCTTTCGGCATGCAGGTGTGGAGAGGCGTAAAGCTGATTCTTTTGGGAATGGGGCTCAACATGCTGCTCAATGCCCATGCCCTCATACGCATAGCCCTCGGCACACTGGCATTGGACCCATGGAAGTTTATTCTAGGCGTGGACATATTGCCCCTGGCCGGATTGAGCATTATTGTCATTGCCTTGCTGAGGCTGGCTTTCGCCAAAAATCCCCTGCCCTATCTCATTTTACTGGCCGTGGTACTGCTTATGCCCTTTTTCGATAGCATGATGATGCTAAACGGCAGGGCTTCTTTTGCAATGGCCTTTATAGGAGGCGAATATTCCTGGTCCTATTTTCCGCTCTTCCCCTGGCTGGCTTATCCGCTGAGTGGCTGCCTCATCTTTATGGCCGAAGGTCTTACGAAAGCGAAAACCTTTTTCGAAAAACAATGGCTTTGGATATCATTGGTTTGTCTGACCATTGCTGCCGCCACCGCCTTTCTGGCCATACCCCATATTACTGACCTTCCCCTCTATTATCATCACAACATCCTTTTATATCTTTGGATAATACTCTTCCTAATGATATGGTATGCCATGCTTCAAAAGCTGAATGCGCTTTCGGAAACTGTCTGGCCCCTGGCCTACCTGCGATGGATAGGCAAAAACGTGACCGTCTTCTACGTTTTTCAATGGATCATTATCGGCAACCTGGGCACCTGGCTCTATCACACACAGGGCAAATGGATGCTGATAGGCTGGTTTGTAGGCATCACCCTCGTGGTGAGCCTGCTGGTGCTGGCCTGGAATCGCTATATGAGTTTCAGAAACCGGGATGTGGTTTTGTAGGAGGGAAGCCAAAGAATAAATCTGTAAGAATTTACGTTTTGTTTTTTTACAATCCTGTATCAAATCATTGGTGCAGGTTTTTTTATGCCCGTATTTTAGTTTCTGAAAGTTATCCATATATTTGTAGTAAAATCTGCAGAAACATGGACGAAAAAGACAAAATCATTACGCAACTCAAGGCAGAGCTAGCTGCATTCGAAGAAAGACACAATAATTGCAAAAACAATTTGGCCAATAGCCGGCAAAACGAGCAGCTATTGCAAAAAATAATTGACCAAAACCCTGTGGCTATTCAGATTTTCAATAAAGACGGCTTCAATATGGAGGTTAATCAGGCTCATTTTGATTTATATAAGGAAACACCGCCTGATACCTTTAATCTTTTCACCGATACGCAGTTCGAAGAGCAAGGTTTGGTTAAGGAGTTTCTTAGAATGAAAAAAGGAGAATCAGTAAGAATAAAATATTCAACCTTCAACACCCGCTATGTAAAAGAAGGTTTTCGGGATCAATTACACTATATACGTTCAATCGGATTTCCGCTAATTGATAGTAATGGACAACCCGAACGATTTGTATTGATGCAGGTAGATATTACAAAAGAAAAAGAAGACGAAATTAAATTGAACGAGTTAAACCAGGAGTTGCTACAATTAAAAGAAAACATCAAAAATAGTATAGAACAAGGAAAGAAAATGCTTTCGCAGGAGCTACACGACATTGTATTACAGGATATGGCTGCACTCAACTTGATAATAGAAGAAGCCGAAACCAGAAGTTCCGAATCCGAAATAAAATCACTTCTACAAAGCACAGCAACCCAAGTGCGAACACTAATAGATAAAACCCGTGAAATTACTTCTTATCTCAGAACCGAAATGGTAGAGAAACATGGTCTTGTGATTGCTATCAAAGAATTTGCAGAGCACTTTGCTACGAAGCACCATTTGAAGCTGAAATGCGACGTGGATAAAGAAATAAAAATACCTTTAGATGACTCAGTACAATTGTACCGTATTTTGCAGGAAGCACTTAACAATATTTCACAACATGCCCAAGCTTCTTTAATTAGCATAAGCCTAAAGAAAACAAAT
The DNA here is from genome assembly GCA_964574845.1 of uncultured Bacteroidales bacterium. Lineage (GTDB taxonomy): Bacteria > Bacteroidota > Bacteroidia > Bacteroidales > CAIWKO01 > CAIWKO01. The sequence goes on along the minus strand of CAZNRQ010000102.1, from coordinate 3,125 downwards.
GCAGGATATAATTTTACTATAGAAGATAATGGCAGTGGTTTTGATAGCAATCAGACCATTGAAAAATTATCATTTGGACTTATAATTATGAAAGATAGGGCAGAATCTATAGGGGGGACTTTCAATATGAAAACAAAAAAAACAAAAGGAACTAAAATCATAGTTCATTTACCCTTAAAAGAATAAAGAAATGAAAGTACTACTTGTTGATGATCACGAATTAATTCGCGATAGTTTAAAAAGAAACATTGAATTACAAGGCGGTATCAATCATATATCTGAAGCTTCCAATGGGAAAGATGCTTTGTTGCTGCTAAAAAAAGAGACATTTGATGTGATTGTGCTCGATCTTACCATGCCCGACATGGATGGTTTGGATGTGTTGCGTATTATTAGGAAAAAATACCCTGCCAATCATGTAATGATTTATACCATGCATTCGCCAAAACTTTATGGGGTGCAAGCTATTGAAGAAGGGGCTTTGAGTTATATGACCAAAAATTTGTCGTTGCGCGAACTTCTTTTGGCTATAACAGCAGTTGCAAAAGGAGAAAAATTTATAACCCCGGAACTCGCGGCACTTTTGGCCGATGCCATGAGGAAACAGGCAGAAGGAAAAGACAAGCCTAAGTTTTCGTCGCGTGAAATAGAAGTCGGAAAAAGAATGGCTAAAGGCATGTCACCAGAGGAAATTGGGATAGATTTGGACATTGGGGTTAAATCTGTTTACACTTATTATGCCCGTATTAAAAACGAACTTGGAGTTACAAAAAAATCGGAAGTGATTGCCCATTTTTTAAACAACAACTACATGGTTTAAGACAGTTTTGCAGTTTGCAAAAATTTTGTATTCTGCAAAAAAACACCCTTTTTTCCTACACACTAATTTCCTTTTTTTCCTACAAAAAAAAAGATTAATTCTTACAGCTAAGTTTTTTTTGGGTCTTATATTTGCCATATTAAAAGCAATAGTAAGATGTCAGCCTTCAATTATACCTTCTCCTTTTCACTGCTTCCAAAATACAGCTATTTATCGGATATTCCACCTAAAAGCCTGACATATCGCACTATAACTTCGGAGTGGTCTGTTCTGAATCATGATTTAGCCACTCTGAATCATGATTCAGCCACTCTGAACCTTAATTTTGGCAATTTAAACCATATTTCAGCCACTCTGAATCCACATTTTCCGGTTCTAAATCCCGATTTTAGTTCAATAAACCCTATATCGGGCCGTTTAAACCCATTTTTTGCCATTCTAAATCATGATTCAGACATAGTAAATCATGATTTAGACATAGTAGATCATGATTCAGACTCTTCGAATCATAGAATTTATTGTTTATATAACAGTCAATATAAAACCAATCTTAATGTAAACATGCCGAACTTTTATTTCTGCATAAATTATTTTATTCACTAAAATCTAAAAAAAATGAGAAAACCAGCAATGCCTACGTCAATTAAAGGATTTTATGTTTATCTGTTGAGCGCCTACCCTTGGCTTATTTCTAATGCTACCCGTTTGGGTGTTACTACAGACAATGTTAACAAAATTAAAGGCCTGGTGGGTGATGTGGATACCACCGGGACCTATATGTTTATTAAGAAAAACTACGACGAAACTCCGGGGCGTAAAGAAACACAATTAACCCATAACCTAAAGGACATAACGGATAAGGTTAAGGTTAAACTCAGAGAAATTTACGATGATATTCCGGCCAGTTCGTGGACCGAAGACGACCGTACTTACCTGAACCGAAGGACAGGCCTGCCTCACAAGCCCAGCAAGCCTACGGTTCCTATAGCAGCCGATGTAATTGTGGACATTATACCACACCCCAACGGGTTGTTTGAGTTCAACTTGCGCTCGCGCACCGATGCCAAACGTTTCTCACTGGCCGAGGGTGCCGATGGCGCTGAAGTGAGATATGCTATTGTACAAAGCAATATCCGCAAAGCAGCCGACATGCCCGACAGGGTAAAAGAAAAATGCAACGGACCCGACGAATGCAGCCTAAAACAGGTGTTTTTCAAAGCAAAATTTCAATTTCAGTTGGAATCCATCTTTGCAGGCTACAATCTTTACTGCTGGGTTCGTTGGATCAATTCCAAATATCCGCAGTTTGCCGGAAAATGGAGCCGCATGGAGGTGGTTTTGATTTCCTAAATTACTGTACTGTTTCTTTTTTGTTTTTCGTTTCTTTTTATTTGTTCACACAACTCATCCGGTGTCTTTCTCTGTTCTGATGACTGATCACCGGGTGAGTTTTTTTTTATAAAACTGTTGATTGATAACTTCTTTATAATGTTCAACATTCTCTATCCCCATCAGTGGTTTTTTTGTTTGGTGCCTAACCAGTGCATTTATTTGTGCATTATAAACCCACTTTTGGGTGTTTCCTGCTATACATCAGCCTATAAAAACCCAACCGAACATTTCCGACAGCGCTGCGCCCGCAGCAAAAAATAATAACCCAACCACAATAAAAGCAATTAATTTTGCCAATACAGTGAAAAGTTGTAAATTTCAGTTTAATAAAATAAAACTCCCATGAAAAAAATTCTACGATTATTAGTTGCTACTTGCTTGTTTTTTTTCACCACTTCTTTGGGTATTGCTCAGAATCTGGTGCCTAATCCAAGTTTTGAGGAATATACCACTTGTCCTTGGGAAAATAATCAAGTTTTTTTATGTACTGGTTGGAATTCCTTTGGAAATTCTCCAGATTATTTCAATGCATGTGCACCATTTGGAATAAATGTGCCAAATTCTATGTTTGGGTTTCAGCATGCTCATAAGGGGTCTGGTATGATAGGTCTATGTACATATCGAGATCCCAATAAACCTGATGGGCCAAATTATCGAGAATTAATTGGAGTTCAATTATTAAATTCATTGCAAAATGGTAGCAAATATTTTATATCATTTTACACTAACTTCGCATACGGTCCCTCCGTAGCAGTTGCATCAAATAAAATAGGGTGTCGTTTTGCAAACATTGAATATTCGGAGTTTAATATAGCCCCAATAAATAATCACGCAGTCTTATACTCCAATTCGATAATAACAGATTCAACATCGTGGGTTAAAATTACAGGCTCATTTATTGCTGATAGTGCAT
>CAZNRQ010000101.1:0-8883 GCA_964574845.1 uncultured Bacteroidales bacterium | reverse complement strand
GCCTACGGTCGCGAAAATGCTTACCAGATCACCTGCTGAAAGGTGATCTGGTAAGCATTTTCGCGACCGTAGGCATTGTAGCAGGCTATGTTCAGGCTTTGTTCCGATTTGGCATTTTTGCGTATCTGCCAGGTAGCGCCCACATCCAAACGGTGATAAGCAGGCATTCGATAGCCGTTGCGCTCGGTATAATAATTCACCACATTGCCTGCCACTTCGTATTTACCGCTTGGGAAGGTCACGGCATTGCCCGTATAATATACCCAGGTAGCCGAAACATTCCATTTCTTCGAGATATCCCACATCAGAACAATTGACACATCGTGGGTGCGGTCCTGCTTGGCGGGATAGTATTTGCTGTTGTTGATGCCGTCAATCTTCTTTTCGGTGCGCGAAAACGTATAACCCACCCATCCGGTGATCTTGCCGTATTTCTTCTTAAAGAACACTTCCACACCATAGGCCCGGCCTTTGCCAAACAAAAGCTGCGATTCCACATTCTCGTTGAGCGTCGTCTGGGCGCCGTCTTTATAGTCCACCTGATTCTGAAGATATTTGTAATACACTTCTGTGGAAAACTCGAAACGGTTCTCCTTGAAGTTTCGGAAATAACCCAGAGAAACCTGGTCGGATATCTCGGGTCTCACATTGTTGCTACTGGGTATCCACATATCGGTGGGACTGGCGGCTGTAGAGTTCGATATCAGGTGAAGGTTTTGTACATTGCGCGTATAGGCCATTTTCACCGAGCTCTTATTGTTGATTACATAATTCATAGTCAGCCGCGGCTCAGGATTCACAAAGGTTTTCACAAAGGCCCATTTGGTGTATTTAGCAGTATCTGTGGTTTGGCCCTGCGAATCATAGGTGTAGAAATCACCCGGTCCCATGGCGCTGAACGACGAAATGCGCAGCCCGTATTCCATAGAGAAGTTCTTGCCCGCTTTAAACTCATGCGACACATAAAGGGCATTTTCCCACGAGTATTTATCTGTCAGGTTCAGTTGATGTATGGTCGAATCGCTTTCACGTGTAACCACCCCGGGTATGATCTTATGGTAAACCGAATTAAATCCGAACTTGATATTGTGTTTGGAATTGATATAATACTGATAATCCTGTTTCAGGTTCCAGTCTTGCAATCGCGAAATGATACGTGCTTTGGTGGTCCCCAGTTCCACATGTATTTTATAATTGTAATTACTAAAGATCAGCGAAGTGTTGCAAAAGAGTTTTTCGCTGTACAAATGATTCCAGCGCAGGGTAGCTGTAGCATTGCCCCAGTCGATGCCGAAACGGCTGCCGAAACCCAATACATCTTTTCCAAAATATCCCGATAAGAAAATCTTATTGTTACCGTTGATCTCGTAATTGGCCTTGGCGTTGATGTCGTAGAAATAAAGCTTGGTTTTGTTCAGTGCGGTATCTTTCGAAAGTTTCAGGAAGAGGTCGGCATAGGTGCGGCGAGCCGAAACAGTGAAAGAGCCTTTTTCCTTTATAATGGGACCTTCTACCTTCAGTCGCGACGAAATGATGCCAATGCCACCTTCCACTCCGTATTTTCGGTCGTTGCCGTCCTGCATCTTGATGTCGAGCACCGACGAAAGCCTTCCGCCGAACTCAGCCGGCTGGGTACCTTTGTAGAACATGATATCCTTGATGGCATCTGAATTGAACACCGAAAAGAAACCCAGCAGGTGAGAGGCATTGTAAACGGTAGCTTCGTCGAGTAAAATCAGGTTCTGATCGGCAGTGCCTCCTCTGACGTAGAACCCGCTGCTTCCTTCGCCGGCGGTTTTTATACCGGGGGTAAGTTGCAGGGTTTTCAACACATCTTTTTCGCCGAATATCACAGGTATGTTTTCAATTTCTTTGATGGTGACTCTATCAACCCCCATCTGGGTATTGGTAATATTATCATCTTTACGTTCGCCTGTCACTACCACTTCTTTCAGTTGGCTGGTTTTTTCTCCCATCACAAAATCCTGCTTGATATTTTGCGAAAGGTTCATTTTTACGGTGTCTGAGGCATAACCTATAAACTGCGAGATAACAGTATATTTCCCTTCCGGAATGGTAATGGAATAAAAGCCATAGGAATTGGTACTTGTTCCCGTGGCCTGCATTTCTTTAATGACAATGGTAGCGCCAATCAGCTCTTCACCGGTTTTGGCGTCTTTCACATAGCCGCTGATGGTGAATTTCTTTTGGGCCGAAGCCGACAGACTGAACAGACATAGTATTAGAAGTAAAAATATTCGACGTTTACTGGGGTTCATAGTTACGATTTTACGGATAAGTGGAAATTTTCTTCATTTGCTCTGTTATCAAACTTCTTGAGCGTTTCTTGCAAAAGGTGTACAAAGGTACGACTCTTATGCAAGCAAAGTATAGAGCATGAACTGCAAAAGGTCAGTATTATTGTAAATAAGGCAAAAAATAAACAGGCATCTTATCAGCTACTCATTATAAAACTCTGCTTTTTTTTTGTCGGACAAAACAATAATTTTGCAATTTCATTGTTGAAATACGAAATTTACTTAAAAACCCAAAACGACACTAAATGAAAAACATTCACAAAGGGTTTATTATTTTCTACCTGATATGGAGCGTACTAAACCTGACTCTGTTGATTCTGGCCATGACCAATGTATTTGGAGTATTCAATTCGACAACTAATGAATTTTGGCCATTTACGGTAGGTGCACCCCGTTATTACGATTTTTATGAGTTACTGGTCTACCTATTATATCCCTTGCTCATTTACTTTGTCTATCGTGAGGGACGTTCCAAAAAATTCTGGATACCTTATATCATTTGGGGTATAATGAATATTGCCTTAATGATCATGGCTGTTTCCAATGTCTTTGGTGCCTCCGATCGCAACCTGGCTGAATTCTGGCCTTTCTCGGTTGGCGCTTTAAAGTTTTACGACTTACTCGAACTGGTGGTGTATCTGACCATTCCCCTGGTTACTTATTACTTAACCCGTATGGTGAAAAAAGGGCTTCAGAAAGCCCATTTGGAGCAAAACTGATCCATTAGTAATAAATGCACCTGGTAATGCTTATAAAGCTATATTAATCTGGTCTCAATTTTTCCTTTACTGGATTCGAACCAACTTAATTATTATTTGGTGTCTGATTTTATCCTCCGAATCAAATTAATACTAATTTTGATGCATGGAACATCTGCCGCAAATAGATGTTTCCCTTAAAAACTAAAACAATGACTAAGAGAATAGCTTGCCTGATTCTCCTTATGACCTTTGTATGGGCTTCGGCATTAGGACAGAAGTATAGGATCAATAAAGACGATTTTAATTCTACGGTTCAGCAGTTGACATCAGTTATGCCTGGTGACTGGAGGGTTTTGACTGATACGGCTCAACCCAATGAAATCAGGATACAATCGGGCATTGTGGACCTGCAACCTGATATGAACTCCAACGACCCTGCCTATGGTGTAGAAGGACAATGCGAGATATATATCCTCATGTTGCCTCTTTTGTCGCCCGATTCCATCGACATCATCCGCAGCCGCAATCAAAAGCTCAGAGAGAGTTTGCCTCCTCAGCAATCGAAAGATAATTTAAAGAACTGGTACACCAAAAACGCCAAAACACTCAAGATACTCGATTCAGAGCCTACCAACTACGACGATAAATACAGCTATAGAATAAAGTGCCAAAGGGTGCCCAAAACCGAAGGGGATAAGAAGCAATACGATGCCATTCGTGCCGAACTCGACAAGCTTTTTAAGAAATACGAAGATAACAAGTAGATCGATCAGGAAATATTGGAAAGGAGCCGTAATATGCAGAAGGTATTGATTACAGGGGCAGCAGGTAATTTGGGAGGATTTCTTGCCGAATATCTGAAAAATGAAGACCTTACACTCCATCTTATGATACATAAAAAAGATGTGGCTCCCGATCTGAAAGGCTTACCGAATGTAAATATTTTTAGGGCCGACCTGAATGATTCCTCATCTTTGAAACCAGCCTTACAAGGTGTTGATACCATTGTTCATTTTGCGGGTGTATTGTTCAAACATAATCCAGGCAAATTTCTACCCCGAACCAATACCAAATACTTCATGAATCTGCTGCAACAGGCTATAATTGCTCAGGTGAAAAGAATAATACTCATCAGCTTTCCTCATGTGGAAGGCGAGTCATTTCCACAGATTCCTGCAACCGGCGAACACTATGGAGTTCCTACTTCAGTGCATGCCCGTACACGTCAGGAAGAAGAAAGAGCTTTGTTTGGCTTTGGCAAATTTGTAAGCATAGAAGCCGTGTCGCTACGAGTAGGCATGGTTTACGGCAGGGGAGTACTCATGATAGATGGAGCCCGATGGTTCGCAAAACATCGTATGTTGGGCGTCTGGAAAGACCCTACCTGGATACACCTCATCTCTCTTCCCGATTTTTTGGAATCTACCAAACAGGCAATCCTCAGGCCCGGTATCAAAGGTATTTATCATTTAGGCGACGAAGGTGAACAAACACTTCAGCAATTTCTTGATGCTGCCTCTGAACAATGGGGATACAAACGACCCTGGCGCATGCCACTGGGATTGATCAGGACAGCTGCTTTTCTATTCGAAATGGCTTCTTTGCTGTTTGGCATCAAAAGTCCGCTAACACGTGATTTTGTAAAGATAGGCATGGTTTCTTATTACGGAGACACCAGCCGAATGCGCAAAGAATTGCTGCCCGAACTGAAGTATAAAACCATTGATCAGGGGATAGGGACTTTATAGTTTTATTTACCCCGAAACGGCATTTTTAAAAGATTCAGACGATTTTTTGTTCAGCATTTGTATTTTATTATCTTTGTGACCGGAAATAATTGAAACAAAAATTATTGTCCCATCAAAATGCGCATTATCCTGAAACTTTTTTTTCTCTTTATTTCTGCCTTTTTAGGACAGTTTGCCCTAGGTCAAAACAAAGGGGTTAATCCCACGGGAACCTACATTCTCGACAACAAAGCCATAGTCATAGAAAAAGAAACCTACGGTTATGCAGGATTGATTCAGGTGAAGACTCTTTCTGAAAATAAAATACTGATGACATTTACCATCAATAAAGGTGCCCCCTCATACAATTCAGGCTCATTTGTGGATACGCTCAGCTATCTCAACAATCAGGCTATCTTTACCATACCCGAATCCGATGCCAGTTGCCAGATCACTTTTATGTTTACTGAAAGTGGAGTAACCGTAAAGGAAAAAGCCAAAGACCTCAACACTGCCTGTGGATTTGGCCATGCCGTAGTTGCCGATGGTTTTTTTAAGAAAGTATCATCACTTGTGCCTGTGCTTCGCAACCCGGGGACGGGAGAAATTTTGAAATAGGATCATTTACAAATAAACCCTCAAAATCAATACTATGAAAACAAAATTATTCGTTTTATTTTTAGTTCTTTTTTGCTTTACATCCAGAGCACAAGTAGGCTATATCAGCACCATTGCCGGAACCGGAACAGAAGGTCATTCAGGCGATGGAGGTCCTGCCACATCAGCCACATTAGGAATAACTTTTGGAATAGTTATCGATGCAGCAGGTAATGTGATTTTTGCCGACAACGGCAACAACGCCATACGTAAAGTAACCACATCCACAGGTATTATTACCAAAGTGGCCGGTACTTATTATACTTACAATGGCAGCAACTGGTATTTTGGAGGCGATGGTGGCCTGGCCACATCAGCTTATCTGGCTTATCCTTTTGGGGTGGCTCTGGATACCGCTGGCAATGTTTACATTGCCGACAATCTCAATAATGTTATTCGTAAGGTCACCAAGTCTACCGGTATCATAACCACAGTGGCAGGCACAGGATCTTTCTTCAGCATGGGCTGGCCCTGGGTAGGCGATGGAGGCCCGGCATTGGATGCCGACCTGAACGACCCATGGGATGTAGCAGTGGATATAGCAGGTAATCTTTATATTGCCGATAGGGGTGATAATGTTATTCGTAAAGTAGATGCTGTCACCGGAATTATAAATACCGTTGCAGGAAACGGAACTGCCGGTTATACTGGTAATGGCGGACAAGCAACTGCTGCTTCGCTGAACGGACCTGATGGAGTCACTTTTGATGCTGCAGGCAATATGTACATCTCAGATGATTACAACAATGTGATTCGGAAAGTAAACAAATTGACAGGTATTATAACCACAGTGGCCGGCAATGGCACAGCTGGATTTAGTGGTGATAATGGTCAGGCTACTTCGGCAAAGATCAATGATCCTTCTTTGAAAGTTGCTTTTGACGTTGACGGTAATTTTTATATAGCTGACGATGGAAATAACAGAATACGAAAAGTTACGGTTTCTACAGGCATTATTACCACCGTTGCAGGCAACGGGGTTCTTGGTTATAGCGGAGACGGTGGTCCGGCTACCTCGGCCACATTAAACGGCCCTGAAGGAGTTGCTGTGGATGCACTGGGGAATATCTATATCACAGATGAGAATAACGTAGTCCGCAAAGTCAATGGTCCGGGAGGAAGCGTTCCCGCCATGCCATCGTCAATAGTTGGAAATAACTCTGTATGCTTTGGAAGTACTAATACTTACAGCGTTTCTCCTGTAAGTGGAGCAAGCAGTTATACCTGGACATTACCTAATGGTTGGACAGGTACCAGCAATACTAATACCATTATTGCAACCGCAGGAAGCAGTGGAACCATTTCCGTTACTGCCAATAATTTATTCGGATCATCTGCTCCCAGAACTTTTAATGTCACAGTCATCACAGTGAATGCAAATGTAAATCAGGCAGGAACTACTTTAACTGCTACTGCTGCAGGTGCAGGTTATCAGTGGGTAAACTGTAATGGTTATTCAATTATTTCAGGACAAGTTTCCCAAAGCTACACGGCAACTGTTTCAGGCAGCTATGCTGTAATAGTAACTCAAAACGGCTGCTCGGACACTTCAGCTTGTTATTCTGTATACATTGGCGGACCTCCGCCCAAGCCCGGCGACATTTCCGGTAACATACTGGTGTGTCATGGAAGCATCAATACTTACAGCGTTGCCCCGGTTAATGGAGCAACCAGCTATACCTGGACATTGCCAGGAGGTTGGAGCGGCTCCAGTACTACCAACAGCATCGACGCCACCGTGAATTCAAGCGGAACTATTTCCGTTACTGCCAATAATACTTATGGGTCTTCAGTGGCACAGACACTCTATGTCACAGTAGTCTCGGTTAACACGAATGTTACCCAGTCAGGATCGACACTTACCTCCGGCGCAACAGGAGCTACGTATCAATGGGTAGATTGTAACGGATATACACCTTTGGCAGGACAAACTTATCAAAGCTTCACTGCTACTGCTCCCGGTAATTATGCCGTGATCATAACTCAGCAAGGTTGTGTTGACACTTCTTCCTGTTTTTCGGCGGGTTCAACAGGATGTGGAATTACCATCACCGGTGCCGATCTTCCTTATGATGGTCTTAATGTTATTCTTGCTGTAGATACTGTTACCAATGTATCTCTTGGTTCAGCTGCACCGGGTCAGGTATGGAATTATGCTTCTCTTACCATGCAGTACCCTAAATATGCTTCTTACAAAGCCACTTCAACTACACCTTATGCTGCAACCTATCCCGCTTCAAATATCTCAACCTATGGTCCCGGCGATCTTTACGGAAGTTTATACGGAGGTGCACCGGTAGGTCCCGGCAATGGCTATTGTTTCTGGAAAAGTGACAACAGCGGTTTCTGGGTAATGGGTTTCAGACCTGAGTCAGGAATGTTTGCCGGAGTGGATGTTCAAAATAGTCCACCGGAACTGGTCATTGGGGCGCCTGCCAATTATGGGAATGTATTCACAGCATACGGAAGATGGGAACTCCCCATGAATGATAATCCTGCCGATGTGGATACTTTTTATGTAAGGACCATTAAAAAGCAGATCATTGCCGATGCCTGTGGCTCCATTACCACTCCTTACGGCACTTATCCCAATGTACTCCGCGAACATGAGTTCATTAGCGAGATCGACAGCGTTTACGGCAGATTTATGGGCTTTCAGGTTTACGCTACAGAGTATGCAAAAGATTCTTCAAACACCTACAGCTATCTCGCCAATGGCGTTGGATATCCTGTTTGCATTGTCCACTGCGACAAAAATAATGTAGTTCAGGACGTAGAGTATTTTGCAGGTTATTACATAGGTGTGGAAGAAAAACCTTCCAATGATCAAACCATACTGGTTTATCCCAATCCATCCGATGGACATTTCACCATTGAAATGCCTAAAGGTACCGTTAAGTCAGGTGATCAAATAAGCATTTACAATGCGGTAGGCAGTCTTGTTTGGCAGGAGAATGCCACTGTCGAGATAGTCCACATTGATATCAGCGCGCTTGCCAGAGGAGTGTATACGGTAAGGATTAAAAATGCTGATAAGGTACTTATCCAAAAGGTAGTAATCGAATAGTCTTATCTTAAATTATTAAGAAATAGCCGGAGGTTCACTGAAACTACTTCGGCTGTTTCTTATTAAAATCCAGGTCACGGGTCAGGCTGAAGGCAAAGGAATACTTTGAAGTAAGCTGACGACCGTTATAGTTCTTATAGAAAGGAAAATCGAACAAGCCGGCCACATGCCATTTGCATAATATAGAATAACTGATCTGGGCCGAAAGTATCATGACTTCACCGCCTGTAGCGGGTTCCAATTTAGTGGAATAATCTTTAAACCTATACTCATTGCGTACCTGAAGCACTCCAAACAGATTTTTCACAATCTTCTTGCTAAGAAAAATGGAATTGGTTATGCTGCTTCCAAACTGATAATGGTCGGCATTGGCAAAGTTGTACTCGTATTTGTTCACCGTCATCAGTCGCATG
>CAZNRQ010000100.1:5178-8898 GCA_964574845.1 uncultured Bacteroidales bacterium | reverse complement strand
CCCAAACAACATATCCGGTTCTTTACCTGCCCATTGTAATAACGGTTTTGGGAAAATGAATGATGCCAAAATTCAACTACATCTATCACTGCATGATAAACGAAAATTAAGCAAACATTCGCTTTACGAAAGGTTCTTAAAGAACCGGATACATTTTTATCAATTATTCCAAAACAACACTCTCCCATCATAGTGCTGATTTTTGCAATTATTATATTGCATTTCTGATTGTCATTAAGTTTATTGAAGCTATAAAACAACCTTTATAGGTTCAATCACGTTTTAGTATATTACTGATCATTAAGGTTAGATATTAAGGCTACTAAGAGCTATAAATACAAAATAATCTGTAATTTTGAGATAAAGAAATAGCATACTCTCCAAATTTTTAATAATGAAAAAAATTGTTTCGATTTGCCTCATTCTTTCATCACTAAGTCTGAGTGGTCAGGAAAAAGCCATTATTGGAATGACAATAACAGAAGTGACCAGGATATACCCGGACATTAAAAAGGATTCGAATGAAAATGGAATCACGCTTTCGCGCCCTGTTAAACTTTATGGGCTGGAAGGTTACTGGGGATATCGGTTTAAGGACAGCAAACTCTATTGGATATTCTTCGATAAATATATCAACAATATCACCGCCGAAAACTTCAACCTATGCCTTTCCGCCACGAACAACCTGATACGTGATTTTACAGTGCAATACGGACAGCCGGATACCCTGATAAAAGGGGATACCACTTTTAAGGACCCTAATAAGGTAAGACATTGGGGATATGATGTACTGGAGGCCAGATGGAAGAATTTCAATAATATGAAGATCAAAGTCGAACTTACTTTTCTGGGTGGAAAAGAACAGTATAGTTTTCTGGTGAAGATATCCTACTTCGATAAGCTCTACCCCTATTACGATTAGATAACCAGTTAATCATCTCTCTTAATCTGAGTCTGAAACATAAATTAAAACTCCTTCACTTCCGGCATCACGGTTTTTGGACACATGGGCGACTCCAATATTTTCCGAAGATTCAGAAGATTATAATAAGGGGTATCAGTGATATAAATGTTTACAATTGCAGCCGGGACTGAACCTCCCGATTCGCAGTGCACCTGATAGATTATTTTTGTTACTCCCTTGGCTATGGGAATCAATTGCCAGAAACCAGTCATATTAGGTATCCTTACAATATCCGACTTGGTGGGCACATAATCCTTGACCCCTTTCATAGATACGGTAATGATTTTGGTCGAGGTATCCTGAGTTACCTTGTAATAGGTGATCAGATCCCTGTCGGATACAGGCCAGGGCGAATGTAACCAGGTATAGGTATACCCCGATTCACGATTGATTCTTTTCACTCTGTAAGCCGATGTACATTCGTACATCCATTTGGGATATTCCGACACACTGTCAATCACCGCAAGTATAGACGACATATTCGATTTGGCAACCACTTCGCCTTTGAATTCCTGAACATTCGACCCCGCCACCGAGCGGGTATAAACTTTGATGCCATCGCTTTCTTTGCGAAGATCCCACTTCTGTGCATAGGAAGTGAAGGATAATAAAACGATGGTCAGTAGTACCGATAATCTTATCCGATATTTCATTGCAGAGGAAAATAATTTGAAAGCAAAAATAGTGAAAAATTAATTTTGAATAAAGAAGAGGTAAGAATTTATGTATACAATTGGTCATATTTTATCAACTGTGGGGAAATAAACCAAGCTGCAATCCGAATTAATTAAAAAATATCTAACTTTACCGTAGCAACTCATTTACACAATAGCACAAAAAATATCGTTATTAGTGATGTGAATACAAGCCACTATGAAAGATACCCTAACCCTACTTAAGTCAAAGCAGACAGGAAATATTTTTGCTGTACTGGTAGTGATGGTATTTGGGATACTTTCGATAGTAAGGCTTTACCCCTATGAAAACTCACTCCAATCGACAATAATTGGCTATGACGATTGGTGCAGCTATGCGCAATATGCGCTGGACATTAAACATCATGGACTATCTATTCCTATGGTCAATGAAGACTATTTTATGCCTGCGGGATTCATATACCCTTATTTTCTGGCTCTTTGTTTTAACTTATTTGGTGAGAACAATATCCCGGTGTATATCATCCAAAGCCTGATGCTGGGATTTTCAGTTGCTATAATCTATTGGACCTTTAGTGACAAAATGAGACCACTGACCGCACTGATATTTCTTTTCACACTAACCCTGTTCGCCCTTCTCGATGTCAGTAAATACTATACTTTCCGTATGCTCAGCGAAAACCTGACCCTATTTTTAGTTTCAGGTTTCTTCTATTGTTTAAAAAAAGGTTTTACCAAGAACCATTTATCATGGCAGCTTGCAGCTGCAGCCCTCATGGGACTTTCTATACTCACCCGTCCGAATATTTTTCCCTTTGCACTTGTTTTGATAATTATTGTGACTTATTACTACCTGAAAAAAGGTAAAGCAAGCATAACTCCACTCCTATTATTTGTAAGCGTTTTAATACTGAGTTCGTCCATATTGGTATTCAGAAATCATCATATCACAGGCCACTGGACCTGGCTACCCGTGCAGGGAATGTCCTTTGGCAAAGGTATTTTCTCTTTTGATAGCTTTTCATTTAGCCTTATCGCTAAAAAGACATTGTTTTGTTTGGGATATCTACCCGCTCTGGTAAGTTCATATACTTGGCGGCCTCACTGGATGCTGATGTGGGCCGGATACTTTGCATACTTTATACTCCGTTTAAAGAACTTCCGCCAAACGGAACTGTGGGAGGTCACCGTGCATCTTTTCATACTCATTTATTATGCTGTATTATTACTGATCGCACCAGTACTGGGTTCCTATGGTTTCCGTCTACTCATCCCCGCTCTGTTACTAGTTCTACCCTTTTCCTTTATGGCTATCGACCTTATCGCTCACAAATCTGCAAAAAAGCAAACATGAACAAAACACACTCATACCTGCAAACCCTCTTATTGCTTTTACTATTTTCTTTTTCCATGAGTTGTCATAGGTGTGGATATGCACAGCAAATTGTGGTTCATGATAGTATTGGGGCATCGAATAACTCCACTACTATTGATACTGTTCCATGGTTTTTAAAACGTTCGGACTGGCTGAGAAAGTTCGATATTGACGGTGATGGAAAGACTGATGTGGTTCACTTCGATTATTCGGGAGGGGCACATTGCTGCTACCAAATAAGCATTACCCTCAGTAGCAATTCCACCGAAACCAAATACCCCTTCGAAATGGACGGAGGATACATAGCCGGAGTCGACAGCACCCAACCTGAACAGTTCAACATCAGCGATATTGACAAGGATGGGAGGGCGGAGATCTTTATGAAAATACAAACCTACAACTGGGAATTGTATCCTCTGCCGCGGAAATGGAAAAGACTTTATGGAATAAAATCCAATTATATCATCATAGAATTCGAGAACGGAAAGCTGATTACCCGCGACTTTGAGCAGAAAACCAACTAAAAAATCACTAACTTAACCTTATAAAACCAACCCGACATGTGTTACAACCTTGCTTTCATTGAAAAACGTATAAAAAGATACGACGATCGATATCAGCATGTTCTGCCTCCTGATCTCAATCAACGATTGTCATCACCCGAGTTGCCCCTGTATTACTTTGTTAGTGGTTTTTCGCACCCACTGCTTCCCATTGTTAAGCAC
>CAZNRQ010000100.1:1279-5168 GCA_964574845.1 uncultured Bacteroidales bacterium | reverse complement strand
GGGATATCCAGGGAAAAACCTTGAATGCCATTGGTGAAACTATCTTTGAAAAACCTTCCTTCCGTAAAAGCATCAAAACACAACGTTGCCTGCTGGGAATCTCAGGATTCTACGAGTGGCGGGAAGTGAGCAAGGTGAAATACCCATATTATATCAAAACCCTCAGCCATGATATCTTTTCTTTGGGATGCATTTATGAGCATTGGGTCGACAGCCAAACGGGTGAGATCAGAAACACCTTCAGCATCATTACTACCCCGGCAAATACTTTGATGGAAAACATTCACAACACTAAGAAACGTATGCCACTCATACTGTCGAAGGAAGATGAAAAACAATGGATAGATCCCTCCCTGAATAAGGAGGATATCAGCAGACTGATTAAACCTTATGAGGCATTGGATATGCAGGCATACACCATTTCGCAGGCGGCCAACAGTGCCCGAAACAACCGCAATGTACCTGAGATCATGGACCGGGTGGACTATCCCGCTTTGAGTTTGTTGTAGAATAAAAAAAGCTAACCCATCATAAACTTAACACACTCCATATGGACAAATTTTTAAAAGCAGCTTACGATGAAGCAAAAAAAGGACTTGCCGAAGGCGGCATTCCCATTGGATCGGTACTGGTGCATCAGGGAAAGATAATTGGCCGTGGACATAACCAAAGAGTGCAAAAAGGCAGTGTGATACTTCATGCTGAAATGGATGCCCTGGAAAATGCCGGTCGACAAACTTCCAGTGTTTATAAAGAATGTACACTTTACACCACGCTTTCCCCCTGCCCTATGTGCACAGGAGCCATTCTGCTTTACGGCATTCCGAAAGTTGTGATTGGCGAAAACCAAACCTTTATGGGAGGTGAATCTCTTTTGAAACAAAATCAGGTGGAAGTCATCGTAGAGCAGGATGAGGAATGTATTGCCCTGATGAATGATTTTATACGGAAGTATCCCAAATTGTGGAATGAAGATATAGGTGTGTAGGGCATCTCAACCACATATTGTCTGCAACAGCCCTAAAAATCGCATTAGCGATAACGAAGAGTCGCCAAAACTCCAGGAGAAATAATTAAAAAAATAATCGTTTTACATTCTCAGAGAGAATCCCACAGACTAAAGTTCTCTTACGTCAGGCCTGACTTTTTTGGGATAAAGAGGTGATTCCACTATCTTTTTTATGGTCGTCAGGTTGGAAAAGGGCGTTTCGGTGATATATGCATTAATGATGATAGCAGGCACCAGGCCACCTATATCGCAATGCACCTGGTAAACGATCTTGGTGACACCTTTGGCCACAGGTATTAAGGTCCATGAGCCTTTCATGGAGGGTATTCTTATACGGCCCGATTTTTCCGGAATATAATCTTTAACCGCTTTCAGGGTAACCGTTACGATTTTGGTTGTGGTATCCTGGGTGACATTATAAAAAGTGCAGGCATCGCGATCAGAAACCGGCCAGGGCGCCTTTATCACATAATAGGTGTAGCCCGACGACGAACTTACTTTTTTCAATCTTTTTGATTCGATACAGTTCTTCATCCATTTGGGATATTCCGAAACACTGTCGATGATGGATAATATACCTGACAAATTCGACTTGACCGTAACTTCACCTTTGAATTCCTGCACATTGGATTCTTCCACGCCGCGGGTATAGATCTTTACACCGCCCTCATCGGTTCTCAGTTTCCAATCCTGACTAAAGGATGTAACAGGGATAATAATAAAAAGAACCAGGGTTAACAGAAGGCTTCTTATGCTCATGAGTAAGGATTAAAATATAGGTCGAACAGTTAATGATAACAAAGGTAAGCAAAAAAATATTTTCACAATGATTTCTTCTGACCGCATATAAGCAATCAACAGCGTTATTTTAGCTGCCATACTATTCATAACAGACGCTTCAGTAGTGAAAATAAATGGAATGAGGAGCAGGTGTAAGCAGCCACCTTTAAATCACCAACTGTAGTTTATAAAGAACAAATGTCATCCGCCCGTCTTGAAAATTATTGCTAACTTTGTTGGGTGGACATGGCCTTTACAGAAGAAATGTTGGAGAAAGATAATTCCTTTTTAGTGTTAAACATAGCACTACCCTCTCAGGCCGACAATACGAAAACGCATACACCATCCGACAAAAACAACTCACCAATCACTACTACTTGAAGGTGCAAAAGAAAGCACCGCACTAAACTATTTACTATGAAAATCATTACTACTTCCATTCTGCTTGTCATCACCTTGCTGGTGGTTCCCTTGTTCAGCTATTTCTTTGGCACGGCACCCGGTGCCAATGAATGGAATGCCTTACATATGCTCATCATGATAGCTCTCGGGGTTATTGCCTATTCGTTCGTGGTAGGCGAACTGACCAACAACAACAGTCAGGTGGATAAGCTGTGGAGTTTGATTCCCATTGTCTATGCCTGGGTGGCGACTGCCTATGGCGACTATGCTCCCCGTATGGTTTTGATGAGCCTGCTGGTTACCTTATGGGGTTTGCGACTTACCATAAACTTTGCGGTGAAAGGAGCTTATCAGTGGCGTTTCTGGACAGGCGAGGAAGATTACCGCTGGCTGGTTCTGCGTCAGAAACCCGAATTCCAACCCCGCTGGAAATGGACACTCTTCAACCTTTTTTTCATTTCGGGATATCAAAACGTGCTTATACTACTTTTCACCATGCCCATCGTGGTTGCCCTTCAATATAACTCCATACCCTTGGGCATTTTCGATTATATAGCCGCCGGGCTGATGTTCGTTTTCATTATGTACGAAACCCTGGCCGACATTCAGCACTGGAACTTTCAGAGCAGAAAACACGCTATGATCAAAGCGGGTGAAACCCTTAGCGGTGATTATAAAAAAGGATTTCTCGACAAAGGATTATGGTCGCTGAGCCGTCATCCCAACTATTTTGCCGAACAGGCCATATGGGTGAGTTTCTATCTGTTTAGCGTGGCTGCCAGCGGTGAATGGTTCAACTGGAGCATTGCCGGATGCCTGCTGCTGGTGGTTCTGTTTATGGGAAGTTCCAATTTCAGCGAAGAGATCAGCTCGGGCAAATACCCTGAATATGCCGAATATCAGAACAAAGTTCCCCGTTTTTTACCTTTCGGAAAATACAAAGGACAGGCTTGATTTTTATTTGAACCTTTTCATGAAAAGGTGGGTACTGCTTCTGAGATATCAAAAATCAGTATTGACATCGTCGAATAATAAAAACATACATTCCTCAGATTTTTTTCGGCAGAATTGAAATTTTGTTTCGACAAATCACTACATTTGCGGTAAGCAATTGGTTGTTTTCTAACAGTTCATACCATGAAAAGACAATTATACATTACCATCTTATGGGGCTTTCTGTTTTCATTTGGTTTGCTTACAGCATCAGCACAGAAAGAATATCTGGTTAAAGTATTCCCTTCGACCGGCGCCATTACCATAATCGACAGTATTCATCTGGTGCATTGGATCACGGTTATGCCCAATTTCTCAGTAATGGACGAGATTCATCATCGTTATATTTTTCAGGGTTCGGACACTAATTTGAATTATGCCTTGTACTCTATTGATGCCACTTCGGGGGCCATAGTGTATAGTCCGCCCTTCCCTGCTTTGAGCAGTCCGGACGATAACATCATTGAATTGCAGTTCGACAATTCCAACGGAGTTTTATATGGACTACACTGGGACAATTCGGAGCAAAGGGAGTATTTTATATCGGTTGATCCCGCTACCGGGGCCATGACACTGATCGACAGCATTCCTTATGTGCATTACATTGCCGTCGGGCCCAGCTATACTACTTACGACAAAAACAATCACCGCTATTTCTTTCAGGGAATTGATGATTTCGGTGGCTACCATTTGTATGGCATTAAT
>CAZNRQ010000100.1:0-1269 GCA_964574845.1 uncultured Bacteroidales bacterium | reverse complement strand
CATTAATGCTCTTACGGGCCAGGTGCTCTCCAGTCCAACCTATCCTCCCTCTATCGGCAATATTTCAGAGCTGCAATACGACAACACTACCCAAACGATCTATGGAATATTCAGAGACAATGTGAATCATCATATTTATTTGATGAACTTCGATCCCGTAACCCTGGCTGCCACCAACATCGACAGCATTGCCGGCTTGTATAATGTGGTGGATTCGCCTCATTACACCTGCTTCGATCAGGTGAATCGTCATTATATCTTTAAGGGAATAGATCAAAGTTGGCAAAACCGTTTGTACACTGTGGATGTGAATACTGCCCAGGTGCTTTCCAATCCTTTGTTCCCCGTATTGACGTATTCTTACGAGAATGTTATTGAACTGGAATGCGATAATGCCACGGGCGAATTCTTTGCGCTGCACTGGGGTATTGACAAACTGGTGACCGGAATGAACACAGCGGCTTATGATAAAGATTTCAAACTCTATCCCAATCCTTTTTCGGACCATTGCACCCTGGAATTCAACCAAACCTTGAGCGATGTAGCGATATTTATATACAATGCCGAAGGCAAGGTGGTTAGAACAGAGAAATACGGCCCATCCTCTTCTATAGAAATACAAAGAGACCAACTGCCCGGTGGATTGTATTTTATATCGGTCAACAGCGGTAATTTACATCTGGGTTTGCGAAAGATTGTTGTAGAATAAGAGAAATTCTGTTTAAGGGGCACAAAATTTTGTGTTCCTACATTGTCGGTTGTTAAAAAGGGCACAAAATTTTGTGCCCCTACATTCGGCCGGTTTTTGTTTTTAGCGATTTTCTGCCATTCGGAATTTTTTCAAAACGCCATCCATTATACCTTACAACGCCACCCATTATGTCATGCAACGCCACTCATATGGTAGTGAACGTAAGCATTAATACACTGAACGGGGAAGATTATAAAGGCACGGGGAATGCAATTACACGCGAGCGGAGATTTGGAAATCCGAGGGAGCGGAGGAATACAATTCCCCGCCAGCGGGAGTTAAAGTTGTGTTAATGTGTTTTTACGATTAAAAGCACCCCAAAAAACAGTATTATCCCGCTGAAAAAACCTAAATCAATGATTTTCAACTATAGTTGCATTTTGAAAAATTCCCGAGGAACTTCGTCGGGCACCCGAGGAACTTTGTCGGGCATCCGGGGAACTTCGTCGGGCACCCGAGGAACTTTGTCGGGCACCCGAGGAACTTTGTCGGGCATCCGCGGAACTTTGTCGGGCACC
>CAZNRQ010000099.1:2355-8900 GCA_964574845.1 uncultured Bacteroidales bacterium | reverse complement strand
AGCGGCAAGTTGCCCCTTGCCGCTGCTTGCCAAAGACGACAGTTATGTCCCTGTAGAAACGAGAGTTTACAAGGGTATATGGAACTCAAAGGAAGCTTTGATTGGCGTTAGCCGGAACATGACCGATTTGAAACTGTCTGAAGAAAAGTTCTCAAAAGTATTCAATTTTGCGCCGGTACTCATGGCCATCAGCACACATAGCAGTGGTGTTTTAATAGATGTCAATCAACAATTTTTGAAATCTACCGGCTATACAAAAGACGAGGTTATCGGCAAAACTTCAAAAGACTTAAACTTGTTTCACGACTACTGGCAAAGGCAGAAAGCGCTTGAGCTGATTGCTAAAAAGGGTGAAATACGGAATCTTGAAGTTTCCGTGAAGACCAAATCAGGCGAGCTGATGGACTGTTTGTTTTCAATGGACAATATTAAAATACAAACCCATGAATTCCTGTTAACTTCGGCTATTGACATAACTTCCATAAAACAAGCAGAGAACAAAATCAGCCAACTGTTCAAAAAGCAGAAAATGATGGCCGATATTCTGATGTTGCTCAACGGTTCAACCAATGTTGATTATGCAATTCAAAATATCTTAAATCTGATATTGCAACAGAACGAATACAGCAGGGTTTATATTGTACAGGATTCGCCGGATATCGATTTAGATCCGACTATTATGGAGGCATACAATCTGCGCACTTCCGGCCAGACCAAGAATTTGCTTAAATTGAATACGGTGGCCACGGATGAGTGGAAAGAAAAACTGATGAAAGAGGGCGTAATCTGCTATAAAGATATTACCGCGCTTCCGCCCGATTTTTCGAAATTACTAAGGCAGAGGGGCGCAAAATCTGTGGCGTATTTCCCTTTGCATATCCAGAATACCTATTTGGGTTATTTAGGTATTGACATTTCGAATCCACTTATTGAATTCACCGATTCCGAACTTATTTTTGATAAGACCATTACCAATGTACTTTCGAGTGCCCTGGAGCGGAAAAATGACATTCAGAAAATAAAGGACAGTGAATTGAGGCTGAAGCTTGCCATTGAAAGCGCCAGAGAGGGTATTTGGGATTGGAACAACGTGACAGGTCATGTATATTTTAGCGATACATGGTGTAAAATGCTTGAATATGGAACGGGAGATATCAAGCCACATGTTTCGAGTTGGGCTAAATTGGTTCATCCTGACGATTTGCAAAGTGTAAATGCAGAACTGTCAAAGCATCTCAAAGGCGAAACGGAATATTACGAAACGGTGCACCGTATTCTGACAAAAAGCGGGAAGTGGAAATGGATATTGGATCACGGACGCGTTGTTGAACGGAATCACAAAGATCAGCCGCTGCGGACAATGGGAACCCATATTGACATAACCGATCAGAAACATACTGAAGAGTTGCTTATTGAGGCACTGAGCACTAAGGATAAGCTGATGTCTATTATTTCACATGACCTCCGCGGGCCGATCAGCAACCTTTTGCCCACGCTTGAGCTGCTTACCGATGGTGTTAAACTGGAGGAAGGCAAAAGAGCCAAATATATGCTCAGCTTAAAAAGTTCGGCCTTAGGCACTATGGAACTGCTTGACAACCTAATGACGTGGTCAATAGAGCAGGCAGATGCGATTCAATTAACACCAGAGCCCATAAAAATCAGTGACCTTATTGATGAATGTGTTGCCCAAACAGCACACATGCAATTCCAAAAGTCAATAACCATAGAGTTGAGGTCGCCCAAAGCGGTAAAAGTATTTGCAGATCAGGAAACAACCAAGATTGTTCTCCGGAATCTGCTTTCAAATGCGCTTAAATTCTCGCCTAGCAAGGATACGATTATTATTTCAGTCAGAAACTGCGGAGCCTACGCGGAAATTGAATTTGCTGATAACGGACCGGGAATGTACAAAGATGAAATCGAGAACCTATTCAAATTAGTGCCTGCCGATGAGGGTGCACAGCGGTCAAGTAAAATCGGAACCGGTTTGGGCCTGTATTTGAGCAAGGAATTTACAGAAAAGAACGGTGGAAAAATACACGTAAAAAGCGAGCCCGGAAAAGGCAGCAAGTTTACTTTTTCTTTGCCTGTAGCTAACTCATCCACCTCCCAACTCTCGCATCATATATCCTTGCACCGAAGTCATAATCACTTCCAGTAACTCCCGTAATTTCATCATCTTTTTCCTGGCCATTGAAACCGAAACGGTAGCTATTAGATGAGGACGACCTTTTTTGCATCAACATGCCAAAAGGATAATAATCCTGCGACGATATTTTAACTGCCGAATACGCTGTGACGAGCCCGCCATTGGAAGTCCCGTAGGCATACCTGCTATCAGAAACAGTGGTCAATATATTTCCCAAGTGATTTGCCAATTCGTAATCCTTTTTGAACGGTAAATATAATGAAAAATTGTTAAACTATCTAACGCCTGATTGTTTTTACACCAAGGCTTTAGAACCATAGTGGGTCATACTTATAATTTAGGGCGAGTTTGCCTCCAGTTGAAACAAATATTGAATCGATTTTTCCGTCGGTGCGCTAAGCTATTGCCTTAATACCCAGTTTGCTTAGCTGTTAATATTTTCAATTTCATCATACTTGTAATTGCCTTCACTCTGATTATCTCTATCGGAGTTATTGTCATTGCTATGCGCCGCATCTGCAATACAGTCCAATCGGCCAGTGCCATAGTAGTTATAACATTTTTGGTAATCAAAAGGTCCTCCGCTCATTTCTCGCTTTAGAGTCTCAATATTACCGTTAGCATCATAAATGTATGATGCGCTGAAGGCACCGTCTGTTTGAATGGTCTTGCTATTGCCAGTACGAAGATTTCCTGAAGCATAAGCATTCATTTTCTTAATCCTGTTTAGTTGGTCATATTTATATTTGCGAAGCAACGGCATCATATTTTGTGACGAGCCAATCGGGCAAATTAATGACACCATTGCCTGGATATTTCTATTGTAAAGATTATTGGTACGATGGCCTCACTTGCAATGAAATGATCGACAGTAGTAAAGTTTTTCCACTCATCCCTTGACGGTATTCCACGGCATTATTCCTTCCCCTGGATCTGCATCAAATATTTTATATTTTCGGCCCTTCTCTAAAAAGCGGTTTTTAACTGTTTCAGCAATGCCACCTGACACGGAAACCGCAATATCTGAATCATGCACTATTTCATATGAGCCACGCATTTTTCCTTCTTTGGTAGATTGGGAAATAGTGACCAACGCAGAATTCATATAGAGCTTGCGGAGTTCCTTAAGTTCTAATGCCCCGATGCGCATGTTATCCAGACTGTCAATAAAGATGAAGTTAAAGGTGTTAGGCTTTACCTCATTCACCAAATCCTGATAAGTGCGCAGGTCGGCCAGAAATAGGTTTTCCGTTGCTGCATTGTTATTGATGAACTTGTCTTTCATGGTTTTGGAAAAGCCCTCTTCGCCACTGATATATATAACCCTTCCAAAGTTTACTGCTAGGTAATTAGCAAACTGTATGGCGAAAGTGGATTTGCCTTCACCGGCCATTCCGTGCAGGGCGCAATGGAAGTTCAGTGATGGCAGACCAAAAAAATACTGCCAGCGGCCTTGAAAATTAAGTGCCTGATATTCCATTTCAGTCAAGTGGGCACTGCTGATGATTTTACTACCTGGATTAACGTTATCAGCCGTCTTTGCAGGAGTTGTTAGCTGTTTATAAACGTTTAGCTCACGTTTCGGCGCGGTATTTACGGCAGATTTTTCAAGTGGGAGGCGGAGGTTCGGGACAGTTTTTATTATGACTTCTTTTTCGATAGTTAATAGCCGCTTAGTCTTACTCAACATGGCTTTCAGCTCATCAATTTCAGTATCAAGTAACGTTAGCTTAGCGTTTATATCCTGAATTCTAACGTTTAACTCACGGATTTCCAATTGTTGCTGCTTTTCGCGACGCTCTTTGGTCAGCAACTCAAACGCAATACCACTAAGGCACCCCCAAATTCCACCTTTAAATGCCCCGGCTAAACGTTTATTTGGGTCACGCTTATCTTCTTTAGCGTGGCTATAGCCAATCAAAGTTCCTGCACTTGCGCCAAGGAGCACAATATTGCCTGCCCCCATATTCTTTAGAATTTGTAACTCTTTGGTAATTGCCATCTTTTGCTGCTGCAATTTTTTAGCATCTTCTTCCTTTTGTTTCAATTTTAATTGCAGGGCAATGAATTCCTTATTAGGGACTACCTCAGTAATCGTTTTTATGACTGGCTCTGGGTTGTCATTCACTAGCCCTTTCAATTGCTTCTGGAATTCTTCTTCTGCTTTTTTTTGAGATTTGTTATTTTGCCAGAATAAAGACCGGCAGGACGAGCTGCAAAAACTTGCATCGTCTCGCTGTGCAGTAAACTCTTTGCTGCAACGTTTACATATTTTTGTTTTCATAATTATTATCAATTATCAAGAAGGCGGGAGCAAACATGTGTCACTCCCGCCGGTTTATAATTATAGTTACTCATCATCGGATACTGCAAGCTCTTCAAGCTCTTCTATGGCACCACGGTCATTTTTGTTGTAATGCACATCAATCAGAAGCTCGCCTTCTATCGTTGCTCCGGTGATTTCATTTTCCAAATCGTGAGCATTCAGTATCTCTGCAAACTCAACGATGTTGTCCGTATGGACTGTAAATTCAATTTTCATATTTTTAAAATTATAAGGTTATATATTCGAATTATTTCCGGGAAACTGCATTGTTTGCTGGTGGCGATTTGTTGGATATGGAATAATTGAAGTTTTTCATAATGGGGATTTTAAGCTGAATTTTTATGTGTGCTGCTTTTTTTAAAATTTCTGCGTCCTTACGTCCAGTTTTAAGGGTTTAGGTTGGACTCAGAAATGGATGTTTTAAGTTTTGTATAAATCGCTGATTATCTTCTTTTAATATTTTTTTGGATTTAGTGGACGTAGAAAAATAAAAAAATATGATACACTCTCAGGGTGGTGGAAAAGTAATATACCGTACATTACCGCTTTTCCTTTCATTCGCATCGGGATCCACAGCAGAGAAATGCCCGGAGTACTTGGCATAAGTTCTTAGGCACTCGGTAAATCGTCGCTGTTTGAAACTCTTGATATCGGCAAATTCAGGGGATTCCAACAGAAAACGGTCAAATAGTCCTTTTTTGTCATACTCGATTCCGGGCTTGATTTCGCCCTCTTTCACTTGACTGTCCATGAATTCAACAAACTCCTGGTTTGTGTTTTCAAGAAGTTTCCGCCGGTTCAGATTTACCGGAGCGGCCACAACGATTCCAGTTTTTAAGTATGAACTAATGCAAAAAAGACAGAAGTTGAAAAATTTCATCCATTCCGTTTCGTCCCAGTCGCGAAAAAACCAATGGTGAAATTCATCTTCCGGACTAAATTTTTCATTGTAATAGTCTGCAAATTCAAACTCAATAGCTCTGTCACGGGCGCTGGCTCCTTCAATGCGGATGGTCTTGTTTGTGGAGATGATCATTTTTGCTTTGACCTTAAAAGGCTTGATATTCTTTTTATCGACAACAATGCCTTCGGTAATATCATTAAACAGACTTTCAAAGTCAAAGCTCTTTTTAACATCGTTCAGGTGGACGATCTGCGTATCAAGATCTAATTCCTGATACTTGTGTTTATTGGCAGAATCAAAGTCTTTCCCGTTAAGCTCAGTGTATTTTTTGGCATATCCCAGCCCCTGCCCAAGTAGGGTCTTTCCCGTTCTTCCGCTGGGCACGTCCGAAATCTTACTGTCGGTTAGGACCACTGCTTTGAGCTTGCCAGAAAAATGGCTATGAAGCAAATAGCCGATGATTGAAGTTAATGATTCGTAGCGTTCAGGGTTTTTGCCGCATAGGTTGAAAGTAAAAAATGAAAACTCGCCCTTTTCTTGTGGCGACGACGACATAAAATCCAAAAAGGTAAAACCCCGGTCAACTATCTGATTTTTCCATATCAAACCGGCTAGCTGTTCATATGGTAATAATTGGTACCCGTCACGTGTGCAGCGGACAAAACCATTTTTAAAGTAGATAAAGCATGTGTCTTTTGTATCCTCTGTAAATTGAAATTGCTCCTTTGGCCGTAGAAGATTCAATCTATTCTCGCAGAAATAGTGGGATGGATTACGATAGATTTTGCCAATCAGAAATTCCCTCGAGACACCGCCCGGCAGATTTTCAGGTAGGCTCTCAAGGAAGTGTATGAACGCATCCTGAATATGCGTCACGCTAACTTCTTCAATGATCTGATCAACCACCCTTACAAATACGAAGTTTTTACCTATATCAAACCTGCGAAATCCAAGTCCGTACAATACTTCAATCCACTTCGTATAATCAATTTTTAGGTCTTTAAGGTTCCCGTCCTTGTCGTAGGATGGAGTATAGAATATTATGTCTTCAAGTGGCTTTATTCCTCGTGTTACATCAGGAATTTTTGATTCTTGCTTGCCGAGTTTACCCGTAACAAAAGAGATCAGGCTTTTTATTGATATATTTCTACTCCCGGATTTCA
>CAZNRQ010000099.1:0-2345 GCA_964574845.1 uncultured Bacteroidales bacterium | reverse complement strand
CGTGATACTGTTTTGAGCAATCTTTCTGGTTGTAGCCGGGATAAAATTTGCTGATTCGGTGAAAGTATTGTTCACCGGCGGCACCGAAAGCGTCGGTAAGTGCAAATGCCAGCATGATCCAATCATTGTAGTTTGTGGTAACATCAATGCTTGCAGCTTCTAATTTTGAAATGAGGTGCTCTATATCTGGCGTAAGCTTTTTTGGACTGTCATCTGGCTTATTAACCACAGCGACAAATTCGATGGCGTTATCATTTATGAAGATATCTGGATCATAGGAGTAAAAGCACAAGCGGCTTTCGTCCTTAACCTGTTTATCTACCTCAATAGCATATTGCTCCTTAAAATAACTGCAAATGGATTCAAATAAGTGATTAGGAGGGGAGCTGCCAATTTTCAAGATACACTTCAACCCATTACCGCTTGGGCTGACGAACATTATTTTAATAAATGGATCATCCTTTAACTGTTCCTTCTTCTTGTCGACATCTTCTAGCTTATCAATATCAATTTGAATAAGTCCAGTTGTGCTTATGATATTAGCTTTTTTGTGCCCCCCTGAACATTCAGCGGAAAGCGTTACCGCAGGAAGAGTCCGTTTGAGTTTAGATCTTTCGTTGCTATCTGCTGCGCTTCGGATATGCTCAATGGTTTTTTTTATTGAGCGACCATGGATTTTCCCAGATTTGATGGATCTAACAAAATCATCAATACTAATAGAGGACGGATGCTTATCCGCGATGCTTTCAAAATGTGATATTTTTTCAAATTCTTCCATAGGGCCTATTTAATTAATCCCAGCTCTGAGGCCAGATCTTGGGTGTGCATTTTTGAAACGTCTCTAATTCCTCTTGTTTTTGGCGGGTAGTTGTACATTTCTTCCATCAAACAATTGAAGAAATTTGCCAAGACTGCAAGATGACCGGCCGGCATTTCGTAGTGCTCAGTAGCCTTGGTATAGATGTATTTTTCAAAGGTCCGTGGGTTTATGCCAAGTAGTTTTGGCAGAATCCTTTTCGCCAGTACGTATTCGCCATGAGGGAAAAAATCAATTTTTTCTTTGATTTTGTACTTTAGTACACTTTTATTACGTATCTTTGTCATGTTTTACGAATGTAATTTCCAAATAATGTAAAATATATTCGTTACAAATGTAAAGTATTATCTGTATATGGCAAGATTTAATTTGCTTTTTTATTAACAATAAATCATAAAATATGAATATTGGATTAAAAATCAAGGAAGTAGCAGATAAAAAAAATATCTCCGCAAAAGATCTTGCTGATCGCATTGGAAGGACCCGTCAAGCGGTTTATGATATATACAGTGGTAAAGTATCTATAAATGTTACATTACTTGAAAGTATTTGTAATGCTTTGGGAATCGAAGTATATAGCCTCTTTACAACAGAAAATACGCTACCGAAATCAAAAGAGGAATTAAAGGAGTTAATTGGTACAGTATTGGGAGAAGTCATTAAGAAGAACTATGTTGATCTGACTACTGTGAAAAGTCTAGTCATGCGATTATTATATAAGGCTCATGGAGGTGACGGAATAGTAAGTCTTGGTTTGGCGAAAGACAAGGAAACTGGCATGTACGTATTTTCGGAAGAGTATCGTCCTTTGAAAAGCAAACTTAGCGATAAGGAATTGGCTGAGTTCGGAAAGCAATACTTTGGCAATTTTTTCGGTGGAATTAAAGAGCAATTAGATTATTCCGAATATAGTAAAATCATTTCCGGCTATATTGATCGAAAATTCGGTAGCAATTAACTTTGGCTATGGCCGTACCTTCAAGGTGCTGATATTCAATACTGCGTCAGTTGCGTCAGTGCAAGATTATTTCGAGTCCTATTAATGACCTGTAAAACAACAATATAACAATTACTAAATCAATGAAACTTATAGACCCGTCTTCCACCCTTAAATAGAAAAAGCGCCTCAAGGCGCTTTTGTCGTTTTTAACCATTCGTCAACGTCTTTATCGGCCTGCTCTCCGGTAATAATTTGCCCATTTCGATATTGGACTTGCGATTCGGCAATCGCATTTTTTTGTTCGTCGGATAAGGGGAAACTAGTATTGTCGGTCTCCTCATTTTCAAGGAGTCGGTATACCTCTTCAAGTATCCTGTTGTTTTTTGTATGATTAATCTTTTGGATTAAACGCTGTTTTAATTCAAATACTGTCATGGCAGTTTTTTTTAGCAAATATACAAAAATGCAGAAAAAGCTCAAAACAATCCTCAAATTGTTTTCCGGTATGTGGCTTAATCAATATTACCTGAATCTGAGTTACGGTGCCTCAGCCTGTTTCCGCCACTGGAAAGTTATCATCTATTATTG
>CAZNRQ010000098.1:0-8982 GCA_964574845.1 uncultured Bacteroidales bacterium | reverse complement strand
GCACCCCTTCAATGATCTTATAGCTCTTCAGGCTTTTGATCATCACATCGGCCTCTTCCTTGCCAATGGGCGACAAACCGGCAGCCACATCCTTCAGCACTTCGATAAAGATTCCACCCAGTCCGAATAAAATCATGTGCCCGAACTTAGGCTCGAACTTCGCACCCACAAACAACTCGGTGCCGCTCAGCATAGGCTGGATCAGAATGGCAGTAGTATCTTTGATCTGCATCATGCGCAGAAATTCTTTCTCCACGGTTTCTGCATTCTTCACATTCAGCACCACTCCGCCCACATCCGATTTGTGCACAGGGCCCACCACCTTCATTACCACAGGGAATCCCAGACGCTGGGCTTCCGTAATCGCGGTTTCTTTGGTAGTAACAACTGCCTCACCGGCACGGGGAATACCCGCGGCATCCATCAGTTGCTGTATCTCGTCGGGCGAAATATAGCCCTCCGATGCCTGAGCAATGATACTGCGTATCTTTTGCGTATCTACGGCAGGCAATTCAGGAGTGGAAGTATAGGGTTTGGGGGTATGATAAATTTTTGCAAGCGCCTTGGCCAAAATCACCTCGTCGGGGAAATTGATGCGGCCCTTAGCAAGAAAAGCGGCTACCTCTTCCTCTGCCGTCAGTGTGGAAGGCAAAACAGGGAAGATAGGTTTTCTGGCGGCCTTCATTTTGGCATCCAGTACCTCGTACACATCGAAGATACGGAAGAGGCCCGGCGTACCGAAGATAACTACCATGGCATCTATCTCCGTAAAATCGCGGTCGACATAATCAATGATGGTTCCCAGTTGTTCGGCCGTACCTGTGGCCAGAAAATCTATGGGATTGGCCACCGACGAACCGGCAAATAACTTTGTCAGCAATTCAGCCGCGGCAGGCGAATCAATATGGGGCACTTCCATGCCTCCGTTCGATAAAGCATCGGTACACATCACTGCCGGGCCTCCGGCATGGGTGACAATGGCAATGCGTTTGCCTTTCAGTTCGGGATGCATGAACACCGATGCCACACTGATGAGTTCCTCACGGCCACCACAGCGCACGATTCCCGCTTTGCGGAAAAGGGCATCCACCGCCACATCCGAACTGGCCAATGCCCCTGTATGCGACGAAGCGGCACGGCTTCCGGCATCCGACGAACCTGCCTTGATGGCGGCTATGCGGCAACCCTTGCTGATAAGCGAAGAAGCATGTTTCAGAAGTTTCTGTGGTTTGGAGATATTCTCTATGTAAAGCAGTTTTACCCTCGAACTCGTCGCTGGATCGAAAGTAGTATCGAAATATTCCAGTATCTCTTCCACACCCAGTTGGGCGCTGTTGCCCACCGTAAACACATTGGCAAAAGTGAGTCCGTTGGGGATACCTGCCTCCATAATGAAACAGGCCGTAGCCCCCGAACCCGAGATAAAATCGCAGCCTTTGGAATCGAGCTTGGGAATGGGATAAGTGAAAATACTATGATGCGTGGGGGTAAGTATTCCCGTACAATTTGGGCCAATCAGGCAGCCATCTAAGCTGTTGATGGTATCTACTATCTGTTTTTCCAGCAGTCCGCCCTCCTTGCTTTCTTCGCTGAAGCCTGCCGAAAGTATGATAAAAGCACGCGTGCCTTTATTTTTAGCCAGCACCTCCACCGTTTCCGGAATAAATTTGGCGGCTATGGCAATAATCGCCAGATCTACCTGAGGCAGTTGGTTAATATCCTGGTAACTCGTCAATCCCTGCACCACATTTTCTTTGAGGTTGGTCACATACACTTCGCCTTTGAAGTTACCATCTATAAGATTCTTCAACACCTTCCCGCCCGGCTTGGTGATCTCGTTCGATCCTCCCACCACAACAATGCTTCGCGGATTGATCAGAAAATTATTTACCATTTTATGTAGTTTAATAAAGGGCGCTAAGGTAAAAAAATCCTGTTTAACAAAAATGTGTGTTGAAAACTAAAATAAGAAGGGTCTATCTCATAAATCCTCAAATGATTATTTTTGCAGCCTGAAATCAATCACTAATCGAATGCCGAACAACAAAAAAAAGAAAAAGATCAAGTATAAAAAATTTGCTTTTAAACTTTCGGAGAAGCAAAAATCGATTATTGACAGATTTTGCCGGGCCAAAAAGATCAGCCACAACAAGATGATCAAATCGGCTATTAAGGACTACATCCGCAAATTTGCCGACTCACTGCCCGAAGAAGAATACATTGGTGAAAACCAGTTGAAATTATTTGATGTGGACGAAGAAACTGAAATTTTCGATGCCGCTGACGAAAAGGAAGAGTATAAAACCACCTTATTCTGACAAAATGTCGCAAATGAACTACTGGCAAATATTTTGATAAGCCAAACCAAACTCCTGAAACTTAGAAAATGATTATGAAAAACAAGAAGGTTGTTTCGAAGGATATTGACAAAAAAGAAGAAGCCGCAAAGGAAAACACTAACGTCAAAGACAATTCTATGGGCGATTTTCCCTGCGACGATACCGCTAAAGATCAGTTGATAGCCGACCAAAAAGCAAAGATAGAAGAGCTTAACGACAAGCATCTGAGGCTGTATGCCGAATTCGATAATTATCGCAAGCGTACCATCAAAGAGCGCATCGAACAAAGTAAAAATGCCGCTGCCGATGTGATAGCTTCTTTTTTGCCGGTGCTCGACGATTACGAAAGGGCCATTGCTGCCATTCCTGATGAAGATTCCACTAAAGCCATCAAAGACGGCATAGTGCTCATCTATAACAAATACAAAGGAATTTTAACAAAAAACGGTCTGGAAGAGATCAAGTCCATGGGCGAGGTATTCAATACCGACCTGCACGAGGCCATTGCCAATGTTCCGGCTGCAAGCGATGATCAAAAAGGCAAAATCGTTGATCTGGTTGAGAAAGGTTATTACCTGAACGGAGTAGTTCTCAGGTTTGCCAAAGTGATCGTAGCCAACTAAAATTTACATTATGACAAAACGCGACTATTACGAAATACTGGGGGTTTCCAAAGGTGCTGACGAGGCCGAGATCAAAAAAGCCTACCGCCAGATGGCCCTGAAATACCATCCTGACAAAAACCCCGGCGACAAAGCTTCCGAAGATAAATTCAAGGAAGCAGCCGAAGCCTACGATGTGCTGAGCAACCCCGAGAAAAAAAGCCGTTACGACCGCTTTGGACATCAGGGAGTCAACGGACAGCAGGGTTTCAGCGGAGGCGGAATGAGCATGGACGATATCTTCAGCCATTTTGGCGACATATTCGGCGGAGCCTTTGGTGGATTCGGCGGATTCGGTGGCGGACAGCAATCGGGCCGGCGCAAAGTCAATCAGGGCAGCAACCTCAGGGTGAAAATGAAACTCACCCTCGAAGAGATAGCCAACGGAGTAGAAAAAAAGATCAACGTCAACAAATACGTTCCCTGCAAGACCTGCAGCGGCACCGGTGCCAAAGATGGCAAATCCTATTCCACCTGCCGTACCTGCGGCGGTCGCGGACAGGTGAGCCGCGTCACCAATACTTTCCTGGGACAGATGCAAACCACCCAAACCTGCCCCGATTGCGGAGGCGAAGGACAGACCATTACCGATAAATGTACCGCCTGCTTCGGCAACGGAGTGGTGAAAGGCGACGACATGATCAGCATCAAGATACCTGCCGGCGTGGCCGAAGGCATGCAGTTGTCCGTTAGTGGCAAAGGAAATGCTGCCGCCAGAGGCGGACATCCCGGCGACCTCATCGTGCTGATAGAAGAAATTGAACATCCCGATCTCATTCGCGATGGCAACAATCTCTTGTACAACCGTTATATCAGTTTCCCCGAAGCAGTGCTGGGTACTTCCATAGATGTGCCTACCCTCGACGGAAAAGCCCGCATCAAAATTGAACCGGGCACCCAGTCCGGAAAAGTGCTTAAGTTAAGGAACAAGGGACTGCCCTCATTAAACTCTTATGGAAAAGGCGATCTGTTGGTATGCGTGAATGTATGGACCCCTGAAACCCTCAGTCGTGAAGAGAAACACGCCATCAGTGCTTTATCTGATTCCGAAAACATGAAGCCCAAACCCGGCTCCAAAGAACCCAATTTCTTTGCACGAATGAGAGAGTTTTTTCAGTAAATGAGTGTTAAACTGCAAATAAAAATTTCAAAAATAAGCCTGCTCTGAAAATAATAAAATTAAAAATGCCACCAAAACTCCAAGGCCCCAAACCGCCTATCGGCGTGCACCAAACTATGACCATAAGAAATTTATTTTTGGTGAAATTTGGTGCTTTAGTGCTTTGGTGGCAAAACTATTGTTTCTCTTCCTACAAACAAACCTCTAATTAAATTCACTAAAGATCTTCTATGGGATTATTAGAAATTAAAAATGTTTCGAAAAAATACGCGAATCACCTGGCCCTGAATCACGTTTCTTTCGATGTCCCCGATCAAAGCATTTTCGGCTTGCTGGGACCCAACGGAGCCGGAAAGACCACCCTCATCCGCATCATCAATATGATCACTGCCTGCGATGAAGGCGAGATCTTTCTCAACGGCGAAAAACTCACCAAGAAACACATAGAGGCCATCGGCTATCTGCCCGAAGAGCGCGGATTGTATAAGAAAATGAAAGTAGGTGAGCAGGCCGTTTACCTCGCGCAACTCAGAGGCTTATCCAAAGCCGACGCACTGGTCAAGCTGAAATACTGGTTCGAGAAGTTCGAGATCATTGGCTGGTGGAACCGCAAGGTAGAAGAGCTTTCGAAAGGCATGCAGCAAAAGATACAGTTCATAGTTACCGTGCTGCACGATCCCAAACTGCTCATCTTCGACGAACCCTTCAGCGGTTTCGACCCCATCAATGCCAACCTCATCAAAGACGAGATCATCCGCCTGAGGGCCAACGGCTCAACCATCATTTTTTCTACCCACAACATGTCCTCCGTCGAAGAACTCTGCGACCACATTGCCCTCATCAACAAATCCAACAAGATATTGGACGGCAAGGTGAAAGACATCAAAAATGCCTACAAAGCCAATGCCTGGCAGGTGGAACTCACGGGCTACAACAAGCTGCTCAAAGACCATCTCAACCACGATTACGAGGTGATGGACGAACAACACGACGAGGAAGTGCTTCATGCAAAGATCCGCATCCTCAACGGCAAAAGCACCAACGAAATGCTTTCCATGCTCATGCAGTTCGGCAATATCCACGCCATCAGCGAGATCATCCCCACCATGAACGATATCTTTATCGCCAAAGTGAACAACGATTCGCTCAACTACAAGACCCTGTCCAACCTAACCGAATAAACCCCCGCCATGAAAAAGACTTTCATCATCATCAAACGCGAGTATCTTTCCAGGGTAAAGAAACGTTCGTTTATCATTATGACCATTTTGGGGCCCATACTTATGGCCTCACTCATGATAGTGCCCTTTTTTGTTTCCCAAATGGGCGAGGATGTCAAAACAGTAGATGTGGTCGACGAAACCGGACTCTACTTCGGCAAACTCAACAGCAGCAAAACCATTCATTTCAATTATCTCAACTCCGACATTGCCTCAGCCAAACAGGAGTTTCAGAAATCGGAACATGCCTGCCTGCTCTATATCCCCAAACCTTCGCTCACCAAACCCAACTACGCTTTGCTGCTCTATGCCAGCAAACAACCCGGCATTGGCGTCACCAGCTACATCGAAGAAAAGATGAAGTACGTGCTCGAAAACAAGACCCTCAACGATCAGTTCGGCATCGATAAAAAAGACCTGGAATCCATCAAAACCAGCATAAACCTGCAAACCGAAAACATTCAGACGGGCGAGAATGCCTCGCCCCTGCTCAGCACCTTCATCGGACTGTTTGCGGGCATACTCATCTATTTTTCCATATTCATGTTCGGCTCTCAGGTGATGCGCGGCGTCATCGAAGAAAAAACCAGCCGTATAGTCGAGATCATTGTTTCCTCCGTCAAACCCTTCCAGCTTCTGGTAGGTAAGATCACCGGAATCGGGCTGGTGGGCCTCACCCAGTTCCTGCTTTGGATAGTGCTCACCCTGGGCATAGTCACCGTCTTTCAGGCTTCCGTGATGAAAGCCCCCGTGAAAAACACCACCTCCGCCCAGCAGCAATTCACACCCCAAACCAACACCCTCTTCCCCGAAAACACTACCCAGGCCAAATCTCAGGACGACGACAGCGGCGAAATATTCAATTCGGTGATGAAATCCATAGCAGGCTTCGATTTTGTGGCCATCATAGCCCTCTTTTTCTTCTATTTCCTCTTTGGCTACCTCATCTATGGAGGCTTGTTTGCGGCCATAGGCGCGGCGGTCGACAGCGAGGCCGACACTCAGCAATTCATGATGCCCATCACCATCCCGCTCATTTTCTCCTTCATCATGGCCCAATCCATCATCGAAAACCCCCAGGGGCCCATCGCCTTCTGGCTATCCATCATACCCCTCACCTCGCCCATCGTCATGATGATACGCCTGCCCTTCGGCGTTCCCCTGCCCGAACTCCTGCTATCCATGGGTTTGCTCATACTCGGATTTTTAGGCGTTGCCTGGATGGCCGCCAAGATCTACCGCACCGGCATACTCATGTACGGCAAAAAAATCAGCTACCGCGAGATCTGGAAATGGTTGAAATATTAAATGGTAGGGGCGATTCACGAATCGCCCATTGTGTCACCTTCTGAAATCTTCAATTATTTGGGCGCCTCCCCCTGCGGGGGCCGGGCTGTACATTCATAGTCCTCGGTCCGCCATCCGGGCATCCATGCGGGCAGCATCGTAGAGACGCAATGCATTGCGTCTTTATTCAATTCGGGTAGGCGGCCCTGTGGGCTATCCATTTCCATCCCTGGCGCGGGCAGCCATCCACCTGCCTTTCTGCCATCATCCTTTCGCCCTCAAAAAGTATCGTCGTATAAAATGACAGATTCTTCTCCTCCCCTTCAGGGGAGGCCGGGTGGGGCCCCGTTGTGCGTAGTTTGTAACTACGCACCTTCCCATATCCTTCACCATCCCATCGTAGGGGCGACCGGTTCCATCGGAACCTCTATGGGGTTGGCGCCCTATATGTCCCATCCGTCCTAAATGTCACATTTTTTCATTGCCGTTGGCTTCAGCCAACGGAACAAAAAAAAGCCCACATCAACATGCAGGCTCTCTTCTGAGTGATTCTTAGTGTCATAGTGGTTTATTCTTCCTCCTACTAATGCAAAATTTTACATTTCCATTCTATAAGCTATCTTCCTTAATGATCCTTTCGGGGGTGCAAACAGCAAGTATTATTATTAACAATAGTACTCCATAAGTTAAGGTTTTATAGTGGTCATAAAATCTGTTGAACTCGCCTAAAATAAAATGACCGTTTGTCAAAAAATAAGCGATACTCATTAATACAACGATAACAATTTTTTTAACCTTAAAATTTCTACTGCTTCTGGCATGTTTTTTATTAAAAAACTGAGAGATAATATAAAACAACAAATAAGTTGATGCAGGAAAAATAAAGAAGAACGCATAATGTTGTTGATGAGGAAATATTAGTGGTATTATCAGACACAGATAGCTTATTTCGTATAATCTCTGAAGATTATTTGTTGTAGGTACAAACGGTTTTTTTCTCAAAAAATATAAGGTTAGTAATACGAAAAACGCTCTTACTATATTTATAACCAAGTTTAAACTCTCAATTGAAATGTCTGCAATATTCCTTTTCAGAGGCAAAACCTGCATATCTCCGCAATCCTTCACCAATAATGTCGACAATAAGGTGGTCAGAGAGTGGAAACTTCGTTCTGCAGTATCAAGTATTTGCTCATGATTCATAGGATTTATTAATTGCCATCTTTCAAGTAAAAGGAATTTATTAAAATCATATCCAATAAAAGCAATAGGCAAACTAAGAAATATTACGACAAATCCTAAAATATAAAGTGTAGATTTCCAGTCTTTTTTATATATTAAATAAGGTATCATCACAAGTGGTAAGAGTTTCATGTCGATACCAAATGCTAAAAGCATACTTCCGGCAATTCTCCTATTAGTAGTTATTAAATACAACCCTTCTAAGGTCAGATATAAAATAAAAATTGTAACCTGAGCATGATAAAAGTTATCACGTAAAAAGCTCAGGATAAATATAAAGGACAAAATAAATAGCCATCTCCTGCTGTTTTTCTCCAACAGCGATAATGGAAGCCAGCCAAGCAGTATCTGCCATATTCGATAAACAAAAAATACATTAAAAATAAGCCAGATTATCTTAACTACATACAAAGGCAAATAAGTAAAAGGTACCAGTATAAGAGCAAATAAAATGTCGTAATAATAATGGTACCAGTTGTTGTACTGAATTTTATAAATATTGTTTCCGAGTAATAAATCTCTTGATGCTGAAATAAAAATCTTAAAATCGCCATCATTACCTTGCGCTTCGTACAAAATGATAATAAAAATAATGACTCCGCTTAAATAATAGGGCCATCTTTTTTTTAAATGTACTTCCATACTAAACTCTATCAAAATTTTCAGAAGAAATTTAATAATGTATCTTGCAATTTCCTTGTCTGTTAGTTATCAAACTGCATTCATGCCTTTGTTTTATTGTCCGGCCCGATTCTACTAAACCTTTATTTTATTTACCGCTATGAATATAATTTTGGTTCAAAAATAACATATTCCTAATACAAACAAAAAAAAATAGCATAAAAAAAAACTATCCCGTTCGGCTTAAGCCCTGTTCGGCCGAGGTTCCAACCTCGGCCGTCCCCCGTTGTGCGTAGTTTGTAACTACGCACCTTCCCAAATTCTTCACCATCCCATCGTAGGGGCGACCGGTTCCATCGGAACCTCTATGGGGTTGGCGCCCTATATGTCCCATCCGTCCTAAATGTCACATTTTTTCATTGCCGTTGGCTTCAGCCAACGGATGACGACATCAATTCCTTCCGAAACAACATCAATTCACTCCGAGAGTG
>CAZNRQ010000097.1:0-8988 GCA_964574845.1 uncultured Bacteroidales bacterium | reverse complement strand
CGATATCTACAGTACCATCCGTTGGATTTGGAATAATATCCGGAACGATTTTCTCTGCATTGAAGTATTTTAGCTGCGCAAGTTCTCTTGTGGTACGAATAATGTCTGAGCGGTTGAAAAGCTGACCCGGTTTTGAGCGGATCTCTCTGATAATAACATGGTCGTTTGTTTTAGTGTTGCCACGAACAGTTACTTTATTAATATAGGCTTGTTTGCCTTCCACTATTCGTATTTCCAGGTCTATGGAGTCGTTGTCAATTCTTACCTCAACAGGTGTAGCACTAAAAAACAGGTACCCGTTATCCATATAAAGAGAATAAACATCAAATCCGCTAGGATTATAGCTCAAATTGGTTTCCAGTGCTTTTTGGTTATAAACATCTCCTTTGGCAATCTTTAGGATCATACTGAGTTCTTTGTCGGAATATTTGGTATTCCCTATCCAGGTAATATTTCTGAAATAATATTTCCGGCCTTCTTTCAGTCCAATATTAATATCTATAGTATTTGGTCCCGATTTTACTATGGTGTCTGACAATATCTTTGAATCACGATATCCTAGTTCATTATATTTTGAGATTAATGACAGTTTGTCTTTTTCATACTCCTCGCGCAAAAACTTTGACCCCTTAAAAATTCTGAGAACAATATGCGAACCAACGTAATTCAAAAAATTATCTTCTATGGAAATACTGTCTCTTACAAAAATCTTCTTAACACTTTGATAAAGTAAAGTATCAGAGCCCATAAAAGGATTGAAATAAGTTTGTTCCCTGGTTTTTTTCATAAGACGTTTTAATTTCAAGGACGCAACCTGATCGTTTCCTGTGAAGTTGATCTTACGAATATGAACCTTTTTGTGTTTATTTATATCGATATTAAGACGGGAAGTGAGCTTGTTCGAACTGGAATCAATAATCTCTTTAATATCAACCTCGACATTGTAATAACCCTTATCTATAAAATGATTCCGAATAATATCTTTAGTCCGAATGATCGTATTATTAGTAATAACATCCCCTTTGGTAAGATTTATTTTTGCCCGCAAATCATCCACGTCTGACTTTTTTATATTGGAAGAGAAAAGAGGTGTGGATAGAAGCCTGGGATGCTCCTTAAGTTGAATTTCGAGCCACATATTATCTTCTTCTATTTTTGTAGCAACAATTTTAACATCATCAAATAATCCTTGCTTCCACAGATTTTGGATTGCATTCGAAATTTTCTCTCCTGGCACTAATAAGTTTTCGCCAACATACAAACCCGTCAGTAATTTACAAATATTAGTGTCAGTATAGTGCACTCCACTAAAACTGAGTTTTTTAATATTAAACTCTTTTGGAGTTGTATAATCTATATAGCCCTTATCATCTATAATTACTTGTGCCTTTAAAGTAATAGTACTTATAAATAACAGAAGCAGGAGGGTATTGAATTTTTTCACAATCATTAATTATTGAATTTGCTCACTGGTCATTCCGAATCTTCTTTCTCTTTCCTGGTAATTTATTATTGCTTTATAAAAATCATCTTTTCTAAAGTCCGGCCAAAGAACCGGAGTAAAGTATAATTCTGAATAAGCAAGCTGCCACAATAAAAAATTACTAATTCGATATTCACCACTGGTTCGAATCAAAAGTTCCGGATCCGGCATGCCTTTAGTGGAAAGTGAATCAGAAATAATATTCTGGTCTATTTCTGCAATTTCCAATTCATTATTCTTTACTTTTTGGGCAATACTTTTTACTGCTTCAATAATTTCCCATTTTGAACTGTAACTTAAAGCCAAAACCAGGGTCATATGAGTATTGTTTTCAGTAATTTTTATTGTTTTCATCAGTTCATTGTAGCAATCTTTATGAAGGCTCTCAATATTCCCGATGGCAATTAAACGAATATTATTCTTTTTTAGTGTCTCAGTTTCATTATTTATTGTTCTAACCAAAAGGTCCATCAATGCATCCACTTCAAACTTGGGTCTGTTCCAATTCTCAGTGGAAAACGCGTACATGGTTAAGTACTTTATGCCAATTTCAGCTGCTGCTTCAACAGTTTCTCTGACTGCAGTCACCCCATGTTGGTGACCAAAAATCCTTAAAGCACCTCTTTTTTTAGCCCAACGGCCGTTGCCATCCATAATAATAGCAACGTGTTGGGGTAATTTTTGAGGATTAATTTTTTCTTTCATAGGTTTTTTGAAAAATCAAATTAATCCTTGTATTTGATTTTGATTTTTGGATGTTGTTTGTAGGCAGAGCATCTGACAGCTTTGGTCTTTATTCGAAAACATGCAGTTAATCCTGTAAAAACATACCAGTCTTTGGTTCGGGGATTCCCACGTGCAAGGTCAGTATGATTGCCTGGTGTGAGCGATCTATCAGCCAATGCAGCAGCTTCAGGTCCGTTTTCAGCTGCAAGAATTACAGGATCAGCGTATACAGTGCTTACATCATCAATATAGTCCGTAAAGGTTTTTCTTATACCCCATTCAAGACCAAGACTTAAAAATCGTGCAGGAGAAATTTTTACACCAATCCCAAAAGGAATGGAAATCGAAGTCAAAGAATATGGATTTTTCTTTCCTTCCAAAGTGGTACCTTGTCCTTCGGTTCCTAACCCATGTAATGAATACCATGTGGAATTTAAATTTGCCTGTGGATTGAAGTTAAAAACAGATGCTCCGGCAAAGATATAGGGCGATATAAAATGCTTTTTATCGCCTAAAATATATTGTAAAAAGTTGAACTCTATCTGTGGCGAAAACTCAAAGATATAAGAGCGAAAACTTAGATTGCGTTCAACATTAGCTTTTGACTTTGCATCACTTCCCTCTATACCTCCAATCAGAGCCGTAACTTTAAAAGCCCATCGTGGAGTAATATTATATCGATAAAGAATGCCGCCTGCAAATTTGGTCTGTAAAAAATGCTTATTGGGATTCAAATCGCCTAAATAATATGAACCACCCAAAAAAATACCAACTTCGTTTCGGTACAATTCTTGGGCCTTAGAAGCAAATTGGAATATAAAAGGAAATAGTACTATTAAAAAAAATCTTTTCATCAAAACTCTATTTTATCTGTTTCTTAGTCTAGGAATGAATCCTTTGCCTATTGTGTAATACATTGAAACCATAACTGCCAGATAAGAATCCCTATCACGTGGGTCTCCTCTTTGTTGGCCAGCAGCAGTGGCTCCGGGAATATTATTTAATGATGGGTCCGACATATCGACAGCAAGTTGACCTTTTGCTTGTAGTAACGCATTTTTATCAAAATATG
Organism: uncultured Bacteroidales bacterium; assembly: GCA_964574845.1. Classification (GTDB taxonomy): domain Bacteria; phylum Bacteroidota; class Bacteroidia; order Bacteroidales; family CAIWKO01; genus CAIWKO01. The sequence goes on along the minus strand of CAZNRQ010000097.1, from coordinate 5,707 downwards.
TTGTGCTGACATCGTCAATATAATCCGTAAATCCGATTCTGGCATTATATTCGATTCCAATTTCAATGGTTCTCGATATCCTAACCTTAACACCAACGCCTAAAGGGATAGTAAATTGTATCGGAGAAACTTTTTTTCGCGAAGGAATCAAACCTTGACCTTCGGTTGAAAGAGGTCTTAAAGCGTGCCATACCCCCTCATATTTACCTTTTGAGTTGAAATAATTAAGTGCAACCCCTCCATAAATGTAGGTTGCATATCTGTAATTCTTCCACCCTTTAACTCCTTTAAGATAATACTGATGACCTTTTTGTTTTATTTCCCAAATAATCTCTATTACAGATGAAAGATCATAAACCGGTGTCCTGAAATTGAGGTTTCTGTTCTGGCGAAAAGGCTCTTTGGTATAGGCATCATTTCCACTTAGCCACGAATAGGTAAATGCGGTTCTTGATGATAAGAATTTTGACATCCTGTAACTATAGCCTATCTGGAATGCTGGTTTGACTGCCTGAATATCAAAATCACGTAGGCTTCCTCGTGGCGAACCAATCATATTGGCACCCCCGAGGTCACCAAGGAAATTAGTGGCACCAATGCTGATAAAAATTCTGTGCCTTTCCTGACGAAATGACCTGCTTGAAAATTTAAATCTATTCTGTGAAAATGACAGATTTACTGTAAATACTGTAATCAGAATAAAAAAGATAAAATTTCGCATATTCCTAGCGTTTGCTAACTTACAAAAGTATATAAAATTTTACAGCCGGAAGAAATATTTATTATAATTCAGGCCTCAATTTCTTTTATCCCAGCCCCACATAAGTTTTTCACGCATGGTAGAAAAGAACGACTGGTGGTTTAATTGAACAATATTTATGTGGAAGTTTTCTTTTTTGATTTCTAATTCAATAGAAGAACTAGTTACAACATTATTGGAATCGAGCGTTACCAGATAATTGTCAATCCTACCTTCAATTTTAAGTTTTATGCACACATTATCAGGAACCACAATAGGTCTTACTGTAAGGTTGTGGATAGCAATAGGCGTTAGAATAAAATTATTTGAATCAGGTGTAACGATAGGTCCGCCACAACTTAAAGAATATGCAGTAGATCCTGTTGGTGTGGAAACAATCAACCCGTCAGCCCAATACGTATTTAAAAAAACATCGTTGATATAGGCATGGATCATTATCATTGACGAAGAGTCTCTTTTATGAACGGTGATCTCGTTCAAAGCATAATTATCGTCGCCAAAAAGATTGGAAGGCTTTACTATTTTGATGAGGGAGCGTTTTTCAATTTTATAATGTCCCTCAAGAATATTTTCAATGGCATCCGAAATCTCTTCTTTCGAAATACTTGATAAAAACCCCAGTCTTCCTGTGTTAAATCCAAGAACAGGTATTCCTGAATCTTTAATAAGATTGATGGTTTTTAGGAAAGTGCCATCCCCTCCAATACTAAAAAGGAAATCTACATCATCTTTGATATTGCAGTTTTCAACAAAAGATGAAGTGTTTTCGCCAATCAGATGTTTTTCCAATAATATTTTATGAAAAGGCTCGTAAATGGTAATCTCGAAGTTATGATAATTTAGCTTTCCCAAAAGCTCCATATAGTAACCCTCAAGTTCTTCTGAGAAATTGGTTGCAAAAAGTGCTATTTTCATAAGCTTTTACATTAAATGTTGAGGTAGTTCATCAGCGAATCATATCTTTCCTGAAGATCACTCGTATAGTCGGATTCTATGAAGCTGGCAACGATTGTATAGTTATATCGCTCAAAGGCCTGAAGAACATTAAAAACATTCATTTTGTTCAATTTCAAAGTTACTTCGAGTTTGGTGGAATCAATATGGCTGCTGACATAGCAGTTCAGGATTTTGGCATCATTGGATTCAACAATGTGTGAGATTTGTTCCAATGAATAATCATTTTCATTGCACTCAATAATAACTATGCCCCCCGGATTTAAAATGGATGCTTTTTTCGAAAATGCTTCCAGTAAATCAGACAAAGTGATAGCTCCCAGATATCGGTTGTTGCTGTCAATTACCGGGATGATAGATAAATTAAGTTCGCTGGCAAGGGTCATAATCTCGAAGATGTGCTGATATTGATCAACGCAGGCTTTGACCAATGACAGGGTATGGTTTCCTATAGATTCTTTCAGATCGTTTTGTGCATAAATATCGTTTTCAGAGATCAAGCCTAAGTACTCCACATTATTGACAATGGGCAAATGACTTATCTTAAGGTCTTCCATCAGCTTCAAAGCATGTTTGCCCGTATCAGAGGTGTGAAGCGAGATTATGGCGTCGGTCAGTAGTTCTTTGGCAAGCATATTGAAATAAATGATTTATCAGCTGCAAACTTACTAATTTTTAACTTTGCATTCAAAATATACTGAATGACAAAATTAAGCGTAAATATTAATAAAATTGCAACCCTGCGAAATGCAAGAGGTGGAAATTATCCTGATCTGATAAAAGTTGCGGCAGATTGTGAGCGTTTCGGCGCCCAGGGTATCACCGTGCATCCCAGGCCTGACGAAAGACACATAAGGTATCAGGATGTTTACGATCTTAAGAAAATTGTCACCACAGAATTTAATATCGAAGGTTATCCTTCGGAGAAATTCATCAAACTGGTGATGGACATAAAACCCGCACAGGTTACCCTGGTGCCCGATCCTCCTGATGCCATTACTTCCAATGCAGGCTGGGATACCAAGAAGAACACTTCCTTATTAAAGGAGATTATTGCTCAGTTTCAAAGCGCTCATATCAGGACATCCATTTTTGTTGATCCCGTGGATGAAATGATAGAATACTCCAGAGAAACAGGAACCGATAGGGTTGAATTGTATACGGAAGCTTACGCAAAAAATTATTCAATTAACAGGCAGGAAGCCATTTCGCATTATGCAAATGCTGCCAAAGTTGCCAATAAACTGGGCATAGGATTAAATGCAGGCCACGATCTTAGCCTGGAAAACCTTCAGTATTTCAATGAAAATATAACTGGCCTGCTCGAAGTTTCCATAGGCCATGCTTTGATAAGCGATGCCTTATATTATGGTCTGGAGAACACCATTCAGCTTTATCTGCGGCAGTTGAAGACTATTTGATCTTAGCCGACTCCTCAAATATAACAGTTAGCAGGGTTTGACCCACTGCCTTCAATGAATTCCGGTCAACATTGTCGATATTGTCTTTGGTGGTGTGCCAATATTTATAAAAACCAGTACCGGTATTTTCGTCATGGTGGATAATATCAATGGTGGGAATCATGGTCATTGTGTTGATAAAAAAATGATCATCATTGATGGGGTTGGTTTGCTGATTTACGAAAGTACTGCCATAACCAATGCGTGCCGCAGCATCCCAAACCTTGGTTAAGATGTCGGGAGCTTTTTCAGCAGAAATACCTTCATAAGTGAACCGGGCATCTCTAACTCCCACCATATCGAGCAATATCCCAAAGTTTGCTTTGTAATTGGGCTTGTGCAGATTTTTGGCCCAATATTGAGTTCCCAATCCCCAGTTTTCGTCCTTTTGATGTTGGGTGTCACCTTTTGGTTCGCCGTAATCTTCGGCATCCAAAAAGAGAATGTCAACCCCAATGTTAATTTTATTTGCTTGCAAAATGCGGGCAATTTCAATCAATATCCCCACCCCGCTGGCACCATCATTGGCACCATCAATAGGGGTTCGATGTTTGGTCGAATCTTCGTCCCAATCGGCATAAGGCCGCGAATCCCAATGCGAGCACAATAATATTCGGAAAGCGGCATCGGGATTAAAAGAGGTGATAATATTATTGATCTTCAGAACGGCCCCGTTATAGGCCACTACTTGTGCTTTCTGAACCATCAAATCTTTCGAAAAAGTTTTCATTTTTGCGATGAGCCACTTCCCACATTTGTCATGAGCCGGGGTGTTGTTTACGCGTGGTCCGAAATCGGTTTGCTTTTTTGTGAAAATAAAAGCTGAATCCTGATTGAAGACGGGCACTTTCACCTGAACCGCCACGGAATCCTTTTTCTCCACTTTGTTTTTATTGGGAGAGTTTCCGCAGGAAACAAAAAACAAAGCAGGAATGGCTCCCAGCAGTAAGATTTGCAAAAACTTTTTCATAGGGTGGGTTTAATGATTTACTTTATAAAATGTATAATAATGCTCAAGAGATTGCCTGACCGGGATAAATGTAAAGTTCAGGGCACTTGCGATTTTTTCATTGGAATAGATCGTTGTGCTTTGCGCGATGCGGGCCGTATCTTTATCGAAATCCGGTTTTTTGCGGGTGAAAAAAGATTTTGCGGCAGCCAGTCGCCAGGCTATATCGGTCATCAGTTTCGATGCACTTACCGAAGGCGCTTTGGCTCCGGTTATCGCGGCTATCATTATGGAAAGATCACGGAAACTCACATTCTCTGACGAAACCAAAAAACGTTCGTTTTTTGTCGGGCTATGCATCAGCAAAACCATCAGCTTTGCTACATCGCGCACATCGACAAAGCCATTGGAGCCGCCCGTATAGTATTTCAGCCCGGCGATGATCTGCCGAAAATATTTGCCAATGCCCGCATTTGCTTTCCATGGGCCAATGATCACCGAAGGATTCACGATGATGGTGTCGAGTCCTTCGGCTATGCCGCGCCATGCTTCCAGTTCCGCCTCATGCTTGGTTTTTCCGTAAACAGAATGTGGCTGTTTGTCGTCCCATGCAGATTTTTCGGTAACCACGGCATCTTTTCCCAAAGCAGCTATGCTGCTCACATGGCAGAACTTTTTCACTCCCGATTTGATGGCCACATTGATGAGATTGGCGGTGCCGGCCACATTGTTTTCGAAAATAAGTTGGCGGTTGCGGGGCGAAAAAGTCACCGTGGCCGCACAATGATATATTTGATCGACATCAGTGATGGCTTTTTGCAAAGAATCCAAATCGCACAGATCGCCCTCCACCCATTCTATTCCTGCAAAAAGTTCTTTTTTATGATAAAACTCAAAAATGGTTTCGACGAAGGCCGTGTCCGACGAAGGTCGCTTCAGTGCCCTCACTTTGTGGCCACCACTGCAAAGCTCGAGCAGTAAATGCGAACCTAACAATCCCGTACCCCCTGTAACTAATATCATAATGTGAGAAATCCTTACAAAATTAGAATAAAAATTGCTGCTGACCGGTAAAAAAACTTAAGAGCTTAGGCAAGGTGAGTTGCTTTTGGGGAGATGAGGTTGTAGTGAATTGAAAAAGAAATAGAATTTGGCAAATTTAATTCTACTCGGATCAAGTAAATGATAAATATGACGAATTATGCTGCGAATTATCCAAGATAGTTGAGAAAAATGACCCGACATAATTTGGTTTTAGGTGATAAACTTTTTTTCTTGGTCAATAAACTTTTTACGAAGCGTTCTCAAAAGTTTACGAAGCCAAAATATTAGTCTACTATGCTAAAATGAAAGTCTACCAAGACAAAAAAAAAGTCTACCAAGCCAAAATGAAAGTCTACTAAGCTAAAATGAAAGTCTATTAAGCTAGAATGAAAGTCTACTAAGCTAGAATGAAAGTCTATTAAGCTAGAATAAAAGTCTACTGAGCCAAAATTGAAATAGTTTTAATAAAAACTAAAAAAATCGACCTAAAGCAACATATCAGAAGATGTTATTAAAAGATATTCAGTGACGCCCGAAAGG
>CAZNRQ010000096.1:0-9003 GCA_964574845.1 uncultured Bacteroidales bacterium | reverse complement strand
TCGGGCTGACCCACGGCATACAATCCGGGATTCACGATATAATTCATACGTCCCAGATTCCAACGAACTTTGATAGTTTGCCATATATCTGTGCGGCTCCAAACGGCAGCCACCTGAGGAACTGGTCCAAATACGGTTTTAATGTTCCCTATAATAAAACCTTGATTCATTTGATTCTTCTAAATAGTAATTAAAAAATAAAAACCTAAAATGATCATGATGATACCTGCGGCATATTTCAAGACATTGGCAAATCCTGAAAGCGATTTTGATATCTTTCCCACACTCAATCCTATTCCTATCATGGCTGCTGCTAAGGTTAATCCGTATCCGAGGGCATAGGCAAACAACATGAGTACGCCCCAGAGTGTGCTGCCCTTTACAAAGGATGCTGCCAGTATAACCGGCATAAAAGGGCTGCAGCATAATCCGCATAAAGATGAAACGCCACCAATTGCGAGGCCAAAAAGTATAGCCCCCCATACACCACTTTTCTGCTTTTTAAGATTGACTGAGAATCCCGGAATCTTGAAAGGGAAAATGTCAAGCGTGTACAAGCCGAAAACAATTGAAATCAATCCGGCTGCAATTTTCCAATAACTGCCCATGGATATGCTTATGAATTCACCCGCATAGCCAATGATACAGCCTATTGCCGACATGGACAGTATGGTGCCTATAAGGAAAAAGATGCTGCTCCAGAGTATAGCCTTAGTTCTGCCTGTGGCTCCTACAGCCCCTGAATAACCAACTACAGTTCCTATGACGGCATAATTACATCCGCAACTGAATACGCCTACCACACCCAGCAGAAACACTGCAAAAAGTATGGATATTCCTGCCTGATCAGAACTTAAGGCTTGTTGAATCCATGTTTCCATTACTTTTTGCCATTTTTATCGCAACAGGAAGAATTTGCATTCGCACAACATGGTTTGGTTGAATCAGAAGAACTTACTTTTTCGTTCTTAACCATAGCCGATTTATTGTCAGAATTGCTGTTGCTGGTTACTTTGATAACAACAATAGTTATAGCCGCAACAATCACCACTATGAATAGTATCTTAGCCCACAGTTTACTTTTTTTAGGTTGGCAACAACCATCATCGCATCCGCAATCTTGTTTTACTTGATTTTCCATTTTACTTATTATTTATTGTGTTTAGAAATTGTTTGAATTTGGTTCTTATCTCATCTCTTACTTTGCGATAAACCGGCATCACTTCATCTTCGGAACCTTTAGCATCAGCAGGATCCTCAAATCCTATATGCATGTGTTGTTTCACTTTTCCTGTAAATACCGGGCAAATCTCTTTCGCACCATCGCAAACGGTAATGACATAGTCAAAATCTGTATTAAGAAATTCATCTACCTGTTGAGGCGCCTGATGGCTAATGTCTATGCCAACCTCTGCCATTGCTTTTACCGCATAAGGGTTGACTTTTTTTTCGGCCCGGGTTCCTGCAGAGTATACTTCAAGGGAAGGATCTAAAGATGTGAGAAAACCTTCGGCCATCTGGCTGCGGCAGGTGTTTCCGGTGCAAATTATCAGTATTTTCATGTTTAGCGATTCTTAACAACAAGTTCTAATATCCGTGTCTTCTAAAAACCTCTCTAGTATTTTTCTGAATTTGGACAGGTTTTCAGAGCAAATGCAGTAGTTAATTCGTGTTCCGTCAATTTCTCCCTGTATCATTCCTGCTTTTTTTAGCTCCTGCAAATGTTGTGAAACGGTTGTTCGGCTCAATGGTATTTCCGTGGTGATATCTCCCGATATACAAGTTTTGGTAACTGCTAAATATTTTAATATAGCAACCCGGGCTGGATGGGAGAGGGCTTTGGCAATGCGCGCTATTTCTTTGGCATCATCATCAAAGTGTTCTGTTTTTGAGAAAGTCATGTTGTAATGTTTTATGACGCAAACATACGACATTAATTTTACCTGACAATAAAATTCTAAAAAAAAAATAAAATATTGAGAGGGTATGGGGTGAATTACTTAAAGGACTGCCTGTCCTATTATTGATGTCAGTCCTTACTCAGATTATGATAAGAGTTAGGACTATATTGCAAGGGGTATTTATTTCACGCTGATATTACACTTACTATTGCTTGCGCTAAAAGTAAATTTTAGTTTCTCAAATGTCGGCATGCCTGAAAATAGCGATAGCTGCCAGTTATTGGTATATCCCAATGGTTCTGCGGGCATTCCCCAACTATGATCAATAATACCATTACCGTTCTTGTCATGAACGATAATGGCTCCATAATCACCATAAGGCAGGTCTTTTATTTCGACCACCGAGGCATAATTTTTTATTTCTGTTTTAACTTGTCTGAAAGTATTTTCGGGGATCTCATCATTCTTTCGATATAATTTAACGATAACCTGACCCGAGTTGTCTAAAAAACCGGTCACATTAAAGGTCAGTGTTCCTGTTGTTTTTTCTGTTTGGGCTATTAAGGCAACTGATAACAGCAGGGTGGTGCTTAGGATGAGAAATATTTTTTTCATCTTGTGGGTTTTATTCGTAAGACAATGCTTTATGTGTTGGTATTTGAATTGCCGATTTAGCCGGAAATCTGCTTGCCAACCATCCGAACAATATGGTTACAACTATGGTGATCCAAAATCCCAACGGACTGAAAGCATACTGCAAAACCGCTTCCTTGCCCAGCATCAGGTTCCCGAAAAAGACCGAAGCCAGTTTGCTCAAAGGATAGGCCAGCGTCAATCCCAGGGCAATACTGAGTATGCTTGTGATCATACCTTCAATAACAAAAATGGAATAGATCTTTTTGGGAGTGGCTCCAATGGCCCGCATAACACCTATCTCACGGGTACGTTCCCATATATTGATTCCGGTTGCCGAAGCCATTCCGATAGCACTCACTACCAAAACCAGAAACGAAAGAATAATAATGGTTGATAGGATGATATTCAGGTGGTCGTAAATTATTTTTACCCTTTCGGCTTGTGACATTACATAAGCCACATCCAAATCTGAGCCTGCAATGGCTTTTTCAAGATCCTTTTTTAGTTCTACCACATCCTTATAGCTGTTATGTGTTGCTTTAAATGAAACAGTATTTACATTGTGCATGGGGTTAAGAAGAGAATCATACTGATTGATGTCTATGTAGACTTTTGGTTTTTCAAATTGTTCAGTCATGCCCACTAGTTTTGTTCTAATCATCTTATTCCCAATAATAAGATTCAGGCTTGACCCAATTGCAGGATAGTTATAAAGCTCCAAAGCCTGCTGGTTCAGCACCACCTCAATATCATTGGATTTGGTAAGCCATCTTCCGTTGCGTATTTTAAGCTTAAGAAACTCGGAGTTTCCTGGCAGAGCCACAATTCCTGCACCTTTATCAGTAGATATTATCCTTGATTGAATTTCTCCGCGACCCCCTAACCATAATTCTGTTGAGCTTACATTGGGGATGGAAGTGAAATATTTTGTTGCTTCCTCTTTGCTGACGGGGTTGTTTAGAACCACCTGAACATCGTAGCGCATTTCGTTTTTATAACCTGTTAATAATTCCCATAAGGATTGTCTCACATTAAATCCTGTACTGAAGATCGCGACTCCAAAAGCCATGGCCATAATCGTTACTGTCAGCCGGCTGCTGTTCCTGATAGAATTTCGAAGGGCAAGGATAAAAGTGTTTGAAATGGGTAATTTTATTAATGATTTATACTCCCGGAGTGATTTTTTTACCGAAATTCCATAATCACTCAATGCTTCTCTTACGGATACTCGGGTTCCTTTTAACAGTATGGAAAATGAAAATAGCAAAGGCAGCAACAAGCTGGCAGCAAGCAGATATAAGTAAACATGAAAAGGGATAGTGGTGGTCAGAATGTTGAAATTAAGCTTGAAGGCAACAAAAGCCGAGAAAGCTTTACCTGTGGCAACTGCTGCCGGCACAGCTAGAATTCCTGCAAACAATCCCATTAATAGCAACATGAGGATGTATATTTGAAATACCTGCCATCTGGAGGCTCCAATGGCTTTAATGAAACCAATCTGCCTGACCTGACTGGCCATGATTGATTTCATTAGCTGCGAAACCAGCACGGCCCCCATGATAAATGCCAGAAATCCTATCGCCCCTATAAGGAACAATAGGGTGTTGAGTTGCCACTGGTGTGGATGCTGGTTGAATTTTGGGATATCGATAGAACTTACGGTGATACCTTTTGCCTTAAGATCTCTGGAGATATTGTCTGAAACTCTTTTAACATCATCAGCCGAATGAACATCTTTCAGGCGCACTATCAACCTCTGATTGTTAGGTAGCCCGGTAACATCATGGTAAGTCTTTTTATCGGTATACGCATAAACAAAAGCATCCTGAGTTGCCGGTGCCTGGGCAGGATCGAAACAGATTCCGCTTATTTTTACGTTCTTTATGGTACTTCCAATGCGTACACGCGGTGAATCACCAATTTTGATGTCAGAGACACGTTTGCAATCGCGTTCTATCAATATACTGCCCGGAAGAGGGACTTTTCGTCCTTCCTGCTGAAAGACATTCGCCATATTGAATTTGTTGAAGTCTTCTACTCCATATAGCCACATTGGTATCCAGACGTTGGGATATACTTCAATGCGGTGCAGCGAAAAATCTCTTAGCTCGGCGGTTTCAACTTCAGGACGTGAAACAAATTCCTGAAGATTCATTTTGTCGAATTTGTCTGAATGAAAGATAACCTGAGCCGGATGAGTGCTCTGGTAATTGGCATTAAGGTCGTTCGAGAGAATAAAATAAGAAACCAATACCGTGCCCACACCCCATATACCGAGTACCAGAGCAAATACAACCAAAAAGGTTCGCTTCGGACTTATGCGTAAGTCCCTGAAAGCTTTTTTAAATTTCATATTCATGGCTCAGGGTTTTTAAGATCTTTCTAATTCTATTTCTCCATCAACCAGGTTCACTATCCTATGATATTTTAATGAACTGTCTCGTTCATGAGTAACGACAATCACAGTTTTTCCCGATTCGGCCAGTTTACTGAAGATAGAATTGACAGAGGCAGCGGTCTTGCTGTCGAGATTACCGGTGGGCTCATCAGCTACTATGATCTCCGGATCGTTAGCCAATGCCCTTGCAATGGCTGCCCTTTGTTGTTCTCCGCCTGAAAGCGAGGCAGGCATTTTATTGGCTTGTTCCGCAATGCCTACCCGCGAAAGCAAATCATTCACTCTTGTAACTCTGTCGGCAGGGGGAACACTGCCCACGAATTCCATGGCCAGCAATAGATTTTCTTTAATGGTAAGTGTTGGGATCAACTGAAAGAACTGGAACACTATGCCTATGTTTTGTCCTCTCCATTTTGCCAGTTTACTTTCATTAAGTTGCTTAATGGCTATACCTTTCACAAATATCTCTCCGCTGCTGGGATGGTCTATGCCGGTGATCATATTGAGCAGGGTAGATTTTCCGCTGCCCGATTTCCCGGTTATAGCCAGGTATTCGCCTTTTTTCACACTAAGATTTATGTCTTTTAGTGCTTTGAATTTCCTTTCTTTCGTATTGAATTCTTTCGAAACGTTCTTCAATATTAAAATGGGTTCCTTAATTTTTGTGTCCATAGTTTTGTTGTTTTATGTGCACAAAGATCAGAAGATTCAGAGGGGATGAGTTTGCAAATCTTGTCAAGTTGTTTGCAAATCTTGCGATTTTGGGTTTCCACCCCGAAAACGATTACTTCTTTTTTACCGGAATCAGTATGGTACGCTGGTTTTTATCATAAGGTACTTCCGCTGGATTCATGGCAAATTGCTCATAACAGATCATTTCGGAAATGCAGTAGCCAATATTGTCAAGATGATGATGGTTCAGCACAATAAGTGCATCCAGTGTGTTATTGATGCTTCCGGAAATCTGATGATTCACATACTGTCCTTTATTGAAGTTTATCAAACTGATACCTTTGCCAACTTTGGCATCCGAATTATACTCTATGCCGCATAAAAAACGGCATTTGCCGGCAGGTGTGATTAATGGAAAATCGAGCCAGACTCCGTAATATTTTGTGGAAGCTGTTATTAGTCCCATGGGGTATGCCCACTGTAAGAGGCTTTTGAACGCAAAGTAAATGTTTTCTTTATGACTCAGGGTTGTTTGAATACAGGCTATGCGGAAAGGATAATGAGTTATTACCTGAGGTGGATTCAGTATTTTTACTTGTTCAAGATTTTCCTGAATGTCAGTGATAGGTTTTACCCATGGGATATCTTCCCAGTGAGCCATTTTTTCTTTTTTCTTTTTGATGAGATGCAGATTTTTTGGGGGAAGTTCCCTGTAAGTTTCTGCTGAAACACCATAATAATTCTTAAAGGCCCTGCTGAAAATTGAATTGGACGAGAAGCCGCAAACCACTGAAATTTCACTTATCGCCATGGTTGGAAATAACTTAATAAAATGGGCCGCTTTTTCCAGTTTCAACCTTATGATGTACTGTTTGGGAGATTCGGAAATGGCTTCCGAAAACATCTTCTGAAAATGAAAGGGTGAATAGTTGGCAATGTCTGCCAGGGTTTCCAGAGAAACATCACCCGTCAGGTTTTCGTTTATATAATGCAGAACCTTCAGCAATACCTGCTGCTGTTCGGGTTTCGTACTTTGATGGAAGACATGCATTGCCTGATCACTATTTGATGAATCTGATGCTTACGCACCTCGTTTTTTGCAGGAATTGATGTCAAAAATAATTCTTTTTGTTGACTTCAGGAAATCCATAGGTCATTACTATAATCCAGCAGAAATGAAATGTGTAATTTCAATGTTTTTATAATAAGAAGGCGATGTTTTGTCACATAAGGATTTTTTTATTTCCAGTCCTTATATGGTTTTCTGGATAAACTTGCGTTGTAGTATTTCTTGTCACCAGTGACTTCTTTTCCTACCCATTCAGGCAAGAGAAACTCTTCTGCTTCGCTCTTCAGTTCTATTTCGGCTATCACCAGGCCTTCATTATCTCCTAGAAATTCGTCGACTTCCCAGAGATGTTCACCGAAAGGCATTTTATAGCGGTATTTCGTAAGACTGCTGACAGCTAGCGTATCCAGCAATTGTCCTGCTTCCTCAAAAGGTATTTCATACTCGTACTCCATTCTTGCTAAACCTGAGGTTTTTGCTTTTATAGTTAAAAAACCTTTGCTTCCGGCTTGCCTTACTCTTATAGTCTTTAGGTCATCAGTATGGAGGTAACCCTGACGATAGAACTCTTTATCCGGTTTGCCAATGATTTGCCATTTATCTTTGTAAATTAAAAACTTCCTCTCGGTTTCAAGTGCCATCATATGTAGTGTCTTATCGTTCTTAAAAGGTGAAATGCTATGGCTAAATTACTAATATTTGATAAGCTGCTTTATTCTTCTTCCCATATGAAGGCATCTTTAAAGATGATTTCGAGGCGGGGCATCATATATCCTCCGGCTGTAATTTCTTTTATTACTGCCCCAATTCTTAAAGTTTTATTATTGTATTCGTTATTTATAGCTTTGCGTATACAATCAGAATCTAACATTTCGTACCTTTCGAATATCTGTATTACGGTCATTGACTCGTTGGATGAGCAGGAATAAAATTGAGTGGAATCGTGGTTCAGGCTGAAACAATTAAATAGCCCGTTGGGGATAAATTCTTTGGGCGGGGTGATTATTGTGGTGCCAACCAGTTTTTCAGTTTTTGCCAGAGCCTGTTCTTTACTGTATTCTTTTTCGCCCAGTTTGGCGGCGACACACCTTACATACATATACCTGATGATGGCAGGAGCTGCCAGACTATCGTCCTTTTCGTCGAATTTGTTGAGATAGGAGAGACTTAGTTTTTCGGCTCCCGACCAGTTTTCTTTGACCAACAGATCAACCAGTTTATCCCACTCCTTGTCAGAGATTTTATCTTCGCTGGTTTGTGATACTAATTGATAATGTACCATACTGAACAAGACAAAAATAAGGATGGATCTTATGATTTTCATATTTCCCTATTGCTATTTATTACGTTGTTAAACAAGATAAACTGACAGGCTAATCCCTCAGCCAGAGAATATAATTAAAGAAAATAATACTCTTAGCTTTATTATTTCCCTCCAAACGACCAGGATATTCCAACGTTCAGACCAATACTGTTGAAAGGATAATAATCCTTGTCGGTTTCGTAGGGTTGGTTCACGGCATCAGGAGATGCAGGACTTTGGTGAGCATAATGGTCAACATAAACTGTTTCAATATCAACGGTGTTCATAGTGGGGATCTGGTCAACTCCATCAATCGTATATTTGGTGATCTTAGATTTTGTGGGTGCGTAGCTTTGCGCAATTAATCCGAGTTCACCAAACACACCAAAGTTTTTGGGCAATTGATAAGTAACTCCTACGGCACCTGCAAAGCCTAAAGAAATATTACCTTTGCCTATTTCGATCTGTTCTCCAACACGTTTAACTCCTGAAGTATTGACATCGGTCCAATTGTCTTCGTATTGCATTTGGTTTAATACACTAATAACCAAACCAAATTTTACATAAGGTTTCACTTTCCAGTCGCCGGCTGTGATACGAATGGCAGGGATTAACCTCAACATACTTCCTCTTACTTTTATCTCTTCAGAAGAAGTATGGACCAGACTGGTATAGGTATTATTGTTTGAGTTTGTCTGGTCGACATAGGTAGCATTATTTGTAGTTATGTTACCTGATTTGTAGCGCAATATTTTTGATCCGCACAGATAATCTATGCCCAGTTCTGCTCCGATATTTTCGGTGATCATATAGCCGAAGTTAAGCCCGGTCCTTAATCCTTTACCGTAAGAGCCCGTGCCTTTAATTCTCTTACTGTCGATAACCGAAGTATTGGTTTGGGAATGATCGGTGTTGACTCCATCGAAAATATCCAGAGTGCTGTTAACGCTGTTATTGGAGTAATCCGTTCCCATGCGGTTGGAAGTGGCCGATAATCCATATCCTGCTCCCAGGGTGACGTAAA
>CAZNRQ010000095.1:0-9080 GCA_964574845.1 uncultured Bacteroidales bacterium | reverse complement strand
GATGGCGGTATCGCGGAGATACTTTACTTTATGCTGTTCGAGATATTCGACTGCCGGACCCACTCCGCCAATGAACTCGTGGTTGCCGGTGATGGCATAGGTGCCGTATTTGGAAACAATGTTTTCGAGGAGTTTGCCCAGGTTCTTTTTGATGACGGGTTTTATGTTCTCGTCGACCACGTCGCCGGCAAACAGGACAATGTCGGGGTTGAGGGCATTAATTTTGTTGACGATGCGGGTGAGTTTGTTGGGGCCAATGATGGTTCCGAGGTGGAGGTCGGAAAGCAAAACAATGTTGAGCTGTTTGTGGTTGGCAACCGTTTTGCTGACGGCCATGTCGATGGTTTTGATGCGAACTATGGAGGCATTGATGAATCCGTAAACAATGAGCAGTATGACCACTGAGGAAGCACAGATAAGCGTGATGAACTTGGTTTTGGCATAATCGACATACAGACCCGCAGGCAGGAAATGCAGAAAATGGTTGGAGGCCCTGACAATATCGATAAGCAAGATGATGAGGAAAAAATATAACATGGCGGCAAACCAGAAGGAGCCGGACCAGTTGAAGATTTCTGTTATTATGTTATGGCCGTATCGTTCGGCAAAGCGTGCTATCAGATAGGCCAGGAAAAAAAAGATGTAGACGGCGAGGTAGTAATACCTGACGCCGGAATAGAGTTCCAGGCCCTGCCAGCCGCGAATGAAAATATAGAAGTTGACCAGGGAGTGGACACCGAGAACGATGAGAAAAAATATCAGCATAGAAAAGTTCTTCATGGAGTTAAGAGAGTGGCATTAGGATTCGATCTGTACACTTACATTTTCGAGTTTTCCACCCAGAGGGGGATTGGTTTTGGAGATCTTCACCATGAGGTGTTCTATTTGTGGAAAATCTCTTTTCACTGCGAGACTGATACGCGAGGCGACATGCTCCAGGAGTTTGGATTTTATGTCCATTTCTTTTTTGACAATGTTGTAGACGGCCTGGTAATTGACAGTGTCGTGGAGGTTATCGCTGGATTCGGCTGCGGAAGTATCGGTTTCTATGGTCAGATTCACGATAAAACGGTTGCCAATGATCTGCTCTTCGGCAAAGCATCCGTGATAGGCGAAAAACTCCATATTCTCGAGAAGGATAAGTGCCATAGTTTTACTTTCAGGAATGCAAAGGTAGGCATAAAGAGCCAAAATCGGAAGGTAAAATGCATGTCAACAAAGTAAATCGGAACCCTAAAACGTCAAAAAATATTACCTTTGTAAACTCTTTACTAAAACCTTACATTCATATGGACGAAAACAAGCCGCAGGAAGGCTCAGAAGCGAAAGAAGGCACAAGCAAATCGCTGAATTTCATAGAGCAGATCATAGAGGAAGACAATAAGACCGGGAAATTTCAGCAACGAGTGCATACCCGTTTTCCGCCCGAGCCTAACGGTTATCTTCATATAGGTCATGCCAAATCGATCTGTCTGAATTTCGGGCTGGCGAAAAAATATGGCGGCAAATGCAACCTGCGTTTTGATGATACCAACCCCACCAAAGAGGACACGGAATATGTAGATTCCATTAAGGAAGATGTGAAATGGCTGGGCTTTGACTGGGACGGAGAATACTATGCTTCGGACTATTTTGAGACGTTGTATGAATATGCCGTTAAGCTTATCAAAAAAGGCAAGGCTTATGTTTGCGACCTGACACAGGAAGAGATAGCTGCTACAAGGGGAACTGTAACCACACCGGGAAGCATCAGCCCGTTTGCCAAGAGAAGCGTGGAAGAGAATCTGGACCTGTTTACCCGCATGCGCAGTGGTGAATTTGCAGATGGAAGCAGGGTGTTGCGTGCACGTATAGACATGGCTTCGCCTAATATGTTTTTTCGCGATCCTATTTTATACCGGATATTGCATTCGGAACATCACCGTACGGGCAATGCCTGGTGCATTTATCCTATGTATGATTTCGCTCACGGACAATGCGATTCGATAGAAAAGATCACGCATTCAATTTGCACCCTGGAGTTTGAGGTGCATAGACCTTTGTATGAATGGTTCATCAAGGAATTGGAGATTTATGCTCCCCAACAAATAGAATTTGCCCGCTTGAACATCAACTATACTGTGATGAGTAAGCGGAAGCTATTGGCACTGGTTCAGGAAAAGGTGGTGAATGGCTGGGATGATCCGCGTATGCCGACCATTTGTGGTTTACGTCGCAGAGGTTATACTCCGGAATCACTGCAAAACTTTGCCGAGGTGATCAGTGTGGCCAAACGCGATAATGTGATAGATGTTTCGCTGCTGGAGCATTGCCTGCGTGAAGACCTGAACAAAAAAGCACAACGCATCATGGCGGTGTTGAACCCTATAAAACTTGTTCTGACCAATTTCCCAGAAGAGGGCGAAGAGTGGCTGGATGCCGTGAACAACCCTGAAGACACCACGACGGGAACCCGAAAGGTTCCTTTCACCAGAGAACTTTATATTGACCAGGATGACTTCATGGAGATACCCGCCCATAAGTTCTTCCGATTGACCCCTGGTAACGAGGTGAGACTGAAAAGTGCTTACATTATACGCTGTGTAGAGGTGATCAAGAATGAAGACGGAAGCATAAAAGAACTGCATTGTACCTATGATCCGAATACCCGTACCGGCATGCCCGACAGCAACCGTAAGGTGAAAGGCACTATTCACTGGGTTTCGGTGAAACATGCTGTAGAAGTAGAAACCCGTTTGTACGATAAACTGTTCTTGCCCGAAAATCCTGAAGATGTTGCCGAAGGAGAAGATTTCCGAAGCAACCTGAATCCGGATTCGTTGAAAATAACTGCCTCTTATGCCGAACCCTTTATCCGAAACATGAAACCTTTGGACAAGGTTCAGTTTGAGCGTGTGGGGTATTTTTGTGTAGACTCTGACTCGGTAGATGAAAAACCGGTTTTGAATAAAACGGTTGGCTTAAAAGGGGCCTGGCAAAAACCTGCCTGAGAATAATTTTTCATAAAGAATTCGTTTTTAGTAAAACTTTTTTACTTTTGCACTCTCATTGTTCCGTGGTGTAACTGGCAACACGTCTGACTCTGAATCAGAAGAGTCCAGGTTCGACCCCTGGCGGAACAACAAAGCCCCGACCAAAACTGGTCGGGGCTTTTTATTTTTAATATTTTGGGATTATGTTAGAGTTGACTAATCGGGCTTCTACGGATTCAATCCCTTAACGACCGGCTTTCCGGCAACAAAGTCCTTAAGATAAAAAGGTTCGAAATAGGCTACATCTTCAAACTTTTGACGGTTATAGCTTTCCAGGCCTGATTGTATCATGTACCGGGCAGAAATAGCAAAATCAGAAACCACTTTAATATTTGGCTGATCTTTAAAGAGGGGAGTGCATTTTTCGGCACCGTCGCCAATAAGCAATAGTTTTTTAGTCGAAAGGATATCTGAGAAAAAGTCTTCAGTGATAACAGAGGCAGAGTCTGTTTTGATTTCGTTCAGGTGATGATCGAAAAGCGAATAATAAACCTCCATACGACGAGCATCGAGCATGGGACAGATCAAGGTATTACTGTCGATATCGGGATTATTTAATAGGGCACCGCAAGCCATGGCTTGCAAGGTACCCACAGAAAGAAGCGGTTTGTCGAGAGAATAACAAATACCCTTGGCTGTGGAAACCCCTATACGTAAACCCGTATAGGACCCGGGTCCCTTACTTACCGCCACGGCATCAATGTCGCGGATTGAGATCCCGGCTTCTTGTAATACTTCCTGAATAAAAACTGTTATGAGCTCCGAATGGGAATTAGAAACAGCGGTTTCTCTCAAACTTAGCAAATTTTCATTATTTGCCAAAGCTAC
This sequence comes from uncultured Bacteroidales bacterium, assembly GCA_964574845.1. Lineage (GTDB taxonomy): Bacteria > Bacteroidota > Bacteroidia > Bacteroidales > CAIWKO01 > CAIWKO01. The sequence goes on along the minus strand of CAZNRQ010000095.1, from coordinate 5,220 downwards.
TGAACAAACTCTGGTTGCCGTTTCGAGATAAAGAATTGTTGCCATTATGGTAAACCTTATTCTTTTTTCTCCATAAACAATTCCTTTTTATCAACCTTTTTTACCTTAGTGCCGGCATTAAGTTTTTTGGTAATAGCATTGTAGGGAGCGGTAATTACTTCATCAGTTTCGGTTATACCGGTAAGGATCTGGATATACATATTGTCCTGTATGCCTGTTTTTACTTTTTGCATTTTGGCCTTACCTTCAGCATAAATAAAAACATATTCCTGTGGTGGTTTTTCATCCTTTTTGGCGGTTGTTTCCTTTTTATTTTCATCATTATCCGCAGATTCGGAAGTTTTTTCCTTTTCGATCTTCTTTAAAAGGATGTTGGTGGTATCCTCTCTTACTGTGACTGCCTGTATGGGCACTGAAATGACATTAACAACCGTTTTGGTACGGATGTCAACCGTGGCTGACATCCCCGGCCTGAAAGGTGAAGAATTGGGGTGTGTTACGTCGATAAGATCTTGGTAGGTTTCGCGAAGAATGCGGATCTTGACATTGAAGTTGGTAACCTGATCGGTCGTTACACCTGTTACGTCAGCCGAATTGGCGATCTCGGTGACTATGCCTTTGAATTTTCTATTCAGATAGGCATCCACTTCAATTAGAGCTGTGTCACCTAATTTCACTCTAACAATATCGTTTTCGTTTACGCTCACATTTACTTCCATTTCGTTGAGGTCGGCAATACGCATGATCTCGGTACCGGCAAATTGTGTGGTTCCGACCACTCTTTCGCCTAATTCAATATTAAGTTTGGAAATGGTTCCATCCACTGGGGCAACAATATTGGTCTTTGAAAGATTGGTGGCGGCCTCCTTAACAGTAGCATTTGTGCTTTGAACATTATATTGTGAGGCCTTAAAGGCTTCTTCGGCGGCGGTCACTTCTTCTTTGGCTACTTCGAAAGCTGCTTTAGCAGCATCGTATTCCGATTGGGAGATGGCGTTTTGTTTCCACAAGGCATCATTTCTATCGTAAGTGGATTTGGCATTGATATATTGCGCTTTTACCTGTGCCAGGCGGGCTTTTGCATTGGCTTCGTTGGCCTTTTGAGAATTTAGGGCGGCCTGCATTTGCTCATAGTTGGATTCGTAAATGTCGGGTTTTATTTTTGCTAAAAGATCACCCTTTTTCACCTTATCACCCTCCTTAACGAGCAATTCAACCACCTCTCCGGAAACATCGGGAGATATTTTTACTTCTACTTCCGGTTGAATTTTTCCACTGGCCGAAACAGTTTCAATGATGGTTCTTTTCATTGCCTTTTCGACAGCAACCTCAATGACACCCTGTTTGCCAACCCATCCAAATTTTTTACCTACGGCCAGTAAAATAATTATTACAAAGACCCCAATTACCGAAACCCAGATTATTTTTTTCTTTTTCATACAATCAATTTTATTTTTTTATTAAAGTGTTATCGGCTTTCCCTGATAAAAATCCAGAACTTTTAATCGGAAAATGTAATCATATTTTGCCTGAAGCAACTCAGATTTTGCCTTCAACAGATTGTTTTTGGCATCATTATAATCAATAGAGTTTACCATTCCCACATTGAATTTTTGTTCGGTATATCCGAAAGATTCAGTAAGAGCATCCACCGACTTGGTACTTGCATTATATTTGTTTAGCGATGCATTTGCATCTGCATAAGCTTGTTGAATGGTCTTGTATAACTGGTTTTGGGCACTTTGCAAATTAAGTTTCGCGCTGTTCAGTTGTACTTTTGATGTACCTATCATGGTTTGTGTTTGCCATTTGTTGAAAATAGGAACATTCAAGTATAAGCCAATAGATTTGTTCTGATTGTTGTCCAATTGGTTCCAGAATTTGATTTTTTCATAAGTATACTCGTAAATAGGGCTAAATACCTCCTCGCCAAGTGCTGTGGCTCCAATGACCTGAGTGCCCGTTATGGTTGCGCCAATAGGCGTTTTACTGGCTCCGGAATACCCCGTCCCATAGGATGCGCTTAACGTAAGCGAGGGACTGTACATTCCTTTTGAAATGGAAAGTCCTTTTTTGGCACTTTGCACCTTAAGTTCGGCACTTTTAATTTCGGGTTGTATGCCCAGCGCTTTTGCATAGATCTCGTCTACTTGTTGCATTAGGGAAGAAGCGTCGGGCAGTATCAATGCGGGTTTAACAATATCAAATCCCTGATTGTTTTGCAGATCCAGCAATTGGGCCAGGGTAAGATAAGCCATGTCCAGTTGATTTTGAGCGTTGACTTTCTGTAGCTCGTCAGTGGCTTCCTGTGATTGCATGGTCAGCAAGGTGCCTTTCGCAACAGTGCCGACCGTATAAAGTTTCTCCGTTCTGCCAACCTGTTGTTTTGTAATCTCCAATTGATTTTTGGCAATATCTAGCAATTCAATACTGTACAGTACCTGTAAGTATGCCGTTGCTATGGTAAGTGAGATATCGTTTTTGATTTTCTCAAGGTCGTATTTGCTGGCCAGAAAATCAATTTGCTTTTGTTTTAATCCATTTAGTAACTGAAGTCCATTAAACAAAACTACGTTGGAACTTAAATTGAAATTGTCCGATTGTACCGTTTTTGAGGCAAATTGGTTGGTATACATATCCACTGTTTGCCCGTTGTTATACATTAACGATGCACTTCCGTTGACAGATGGAAAAAGCGCCGCAATACTTTGGTTGTATTGAAGTTTCGAAACCACAGTATTCAATTGTTGCTGTTTGATCTGAATGTTATTATTCAGTGCATAAGCAATACATTCTTCCAATGTCCAGATTTTTTGAGCCAATATAGTTCCCGGCAATAAGGCTATCAGGACAAACGAAATGACAATTAACTTTTTCATAAATAAAAATAACGTACAAATATAGCTTGTTTCAGAGAGTCGGGATTCGTTTTAATGAAAATATTATGGGCTCAAAAAAATAAATACTTTTGTAAGTACATTTGTAAATCAGTAAAATTGAGAACCAATGAAAATAAAAACCTTTCTTTTTTCCGCATTAATATCCTTTTGTACTTTTCCTTTGGCATACAGTCAGAATAAAGCCCTTGGAGATAGTGTGGATGTGTTAAGTTACAATATCAACCTTGACCTCGTTCATCTTTCTACACATAGATTGGCCGGTTTTACTGACATCGCATTAACCCCCAAACATAACGCGATATCCCAAATCAAATTGTATTTGTTAAAACTAACCGTTGATTCTGTTTATTATCAGAATGCGAAAATAACTACGTTTATCTATAACGACACTATTCTTCAGACCAACTTACCTGCAGCCATAAATACTAATGATACTGTTATTCTAAAAGTTTATTATCACGGCATCCCACAGGTAGACGGCTCCGGCTGGGGCGGATTTTATTTTTCTTCTGATAGCAGTTATGCCTATAATTTGGGTGTAGGGTTTCAGGCAGAGCCTCATAGTTATGGAAGGGTGTGGTTTCCCTGCATTGATGAGTTTCCAGAAAGGGCCTATTACGAAACCAACATAACAGTAAAAAATGGCAATAGGGCGGTTTGCGGAGGTACATTGATGTCGGTTACTGATAACGGAAACAATACAAGTACCTTTCATTGGAAACTTCATGCTGCGATCCCTTCCTATTTGGCTTCAGTTGCAGTTGCCAACTATGTTCCTGTGATTGATACCTTTTCCGGTATGACAGGAAAGATCCCTATTCAGATCAATGTTCCTGCCGTTGATACTACTTTAGCCAGAGCTTCGTTTATTCATTTAAAGTCTATTTTGGGAATTTTCGAGTCCAGATTTGGACCGTATCTTTGGGAAAGAGTAGGGTATGTCGGTGTTCCGTTTAACAGTGGGGCTATGGAAAGTGCTACCAATATTGACTATCCCATATTTGCTATTGACGGCACAACTAATTATGAGAGTTTGTATGGGCACGAACTCTCGCATCACTGGTTTGGCGATCTGGTCACGTGTGCTACCGAATTTGACATGTGGTTCAATGAAGGCATGGCCAGTTATTGTGAGCCTATCTATATGGAGGGATTGTACGGAGCACAAGTGTATAAAAACACCGTGCGAAGCAATCATTTAAAGGTAATAGAAACATGCCATATTGTAGACAGTGGGTATAGGGCGGTGTATGGCATTCCAAGTGAGTATACCTATAGCACTACCGTTTACGATAAAGGTGCCGATATGGCTCACACACTGCGATATTATATGGGCGACAGCTTGTTCTTTAGCTCAATAAAAGCCATGTTGAATGCCTACAAATTCAAGGATATTTCGACCCTTCAGATGAGGGATTTTCTAAGCAGCAATTCCGGCATCAATCTCACTGATTTTTTCAATGCCTGGATTTTTAGCCCCGGATTTCCTCACTTTTCCATCGATTCAATGAAAGTAAACACGGTCACTCCACAGGTAAAAACAAGGATTTGGGTCCGCCAACGCCTGAATCATGCTCCTGCATTTGCGAACTCGAATCGTGTAGAGGTTACTTTTGGAAACAATAACTGGCAGTTTTTTACAGACACCATTCATTTTTCAGGGCAATTTGGTACTAAGGAATTTACCCTTCCTTTTGTTCCTGATTTTGTGATGATGGATTACAACGAAAAGATTTCGGATGCAACCACCGATATGTATAAAGTAATAAAAACCACGGGGGGACAAGTTTTCACGGCTTCCTTATGCAATTTGGATGTTATTTCGGTTCCTGATTCTGCTCTGGTAAGAATAGAGCACAATTGGGTGGCCCCCGATCCATTAAAAACTGCGAATCCTGATATTAAAAGGCTATCAGATTATCATTACTGGAAAGTGGATGGAATTTTACCCGATAGTTTTATTGCTAAAGGAAAATTTAAATACAATAGGATTGTCAGCAGTTCGACAGGTAATCTTGATAATATACTGTTGCCCTATGTGTCCTCAACTGATTCAATATTGTTGTTGTACAGAAGAAATGCAGCAGAGGATTGGAGAATTATCGATTTTTCAAGATTTGGCAATACCTCTACCGGCTACCTGGTGATTGACACTCTAAGAAAAGGTGAATATACTTTGGCTGTGGGAACACCCTATTGGGCTTATATCAACAAAAATGAAAAACCGGGGGGAGATCTTAATGTTTTTCCTAATCCATCCAATAATTCTTTCACATTTTCGTTTTCTGTTACAAATAAAGCAGAAATTAAAATTTATAAC